>CAIYZW010000313.1 GCA_903930725.1 uncultured Bacteroidota bacterium | reverse complement strand
TTTTGTTGTTAAATCTTTGATTAAGAATTCAGCAAGAGGATCTTTTTGTTCAGTAGCAAGGTTAATGGCTAATAATTTGCGGGTTTCATGCTCTTTATTTGCATTAAAATTGTAAAGACAATAGGTTGATAAAATCGAGAAAAATGTTAAATAAAATACAATATTTGAAATCGAGAATTTATTTATTTTAAAGTAAAAGAAGACCCCAAAGGAACATGTATATGCTAAAATTAGAAAGAAATAGGGCCATTCACTATTTAGTAAAGTATTGTAAAACAATATTTTGATAATGAAGAAGACAAATATTAAAGTTAACACATAATGCGATAAATTTGAACTAATTCTAAATGCGAAATAACAAAGTTTTGATGTTAACAAGAAAAATGAAAAAATTGAAAATGAAAAAATTAGAAACACTAAAATACTCGTTGGATTAATTCCAAAAATATTATTTAAATCAGAAGAGATATTCGAATCAAAAATTAGACTTTCAATAGTGAAAATAAGTATATTATAAAGAAAAATGACTAGCCCCAAAAGAATAAATATCAAAATGATTTTAGAAACTGTTCTTAGTTTTCGAAATTTTAGATTGAACTTTAAATGTTTAAATAGGGATAAGATAACCAAGAAGAGACAAACGACGTTTATAAAGAAGTCTCCTATTGAAGGGAGAAAATCAGAATACGCATAATATTTGGGACTGAATAGATCAGTGGAATATAGAATGCCAGGCAGTTTAAAATAAAATATTATCAGCCTGAAAACTATAATGTTAATCGAAAATCCAAATAAAAAAATAGGCAATTTCCTTTTTTTGCGATAATACCAAAGATGAATTTCGAAAATTAGCCGTATAAAAACCAACATAGTTAATAAATACAGGAGCAGCAAAAGGAAAGTATGATTTGAAGTTAATTCTGATTTTGTTTTAAAATCCAGTGAAAAAAGGAATTGTCCTTGAGCTGAGTAAATATTGAAAAATGATTTGGTGGTATTAAGGTTAGCATCAATTTTTAGATAAAATGATGAATGAAATGAGTTTGTAAGATATTCATTTTGATAGAAAAAAGCATTTTTTATTAAATAGAGTCCTACAATTTGAAAAGAGCCATGAGTGTGGATGTGCTTTCGATACCATGCATTTTCAGTAAATATTATGGCGTCAGATAAATTATTTGTAATAGATTCAAGTGGTGCTAAATTATTAGACCAATAAATCAGACTATCACTTTTATAAACCAAAAACATGAAGCCATCGGTTTCATATTTATTTTCGAGATAAACAAATTGTTGAAATAGGGAGTCTGAATTTTCGGGTAATACAGATGAAATCTTATCGATAGTCAAAATTGTTTCGGCATCCTTTTGAAGAATCTTTTCTTGAATTTCTTTAACAATTTTTGATGGATCTGGACTTTGTGTAAATAAGTAACCTACAACTAATGAAACGATCAAAAGTAGAATGGATAGAATTAAAAACACGGAAATATTTTTATCAAATAGTCTGTAAATAGTCATAGTTTTAGCTAAAATCATTTAAATTACTGAATATCAATAAAATAATCCCAAGGCAATAAAACGACTTATCCCGCATTATTTTTGAAAAAAGATACCTGACATTAATAACCAACCAAAAGCGATTTAAAGGCTTTTAAATTCGAAATTCACTTTTTTATTTGAAATATTAAACTGGAGAAGTTTCCAGAGTTTCTCATTGCTGACAAATTTGATAAAAAACCATTAATGGAGGCAACAAAAAAATTCGACTTACCAGTTTTGTATTTTTCACTTAATAGGCTTACATAATAGGAATCAAACCTCATTGGATAAATTTGGTGAATTCTAAGATCATGTTTATTTGCAAAATTAGTAAACGAAATCTTTGTAAAATGATAAAGGTGTCGCGGAACATCCCAAGCGGCCCAGTATTCTTTATAATGTTTCGCATCCCATGATTGTGAATTTGGAAGAGCGATAAAAAGAAGACCATCGTTTTTTAGCAATGATTTTACTTGTGTAATACGTTCGTCAAGTCCGGAAACGTGTTCCAAAACATGCCACATAGTAATTACATCAAATGATTCTATTTCAAAATGGTTAAGTTGGGTTTCCGGAAAAATGGACAATCCGTATTTTTCGATGGCAAATTCTCTTGGCTTAGGAGCGGGTTCAATTCCTGTTACCCCCCACCCCCTTTGATTTAAGTAATTCAAAAATTCACCGGAACCACATCCAATATCCAGGATTTTACCTTTTGATTTTAAATTTGAGATGAGTAGATATTTTCTTCTAATCGAAATATTTCTTAAGAAGGAATAAACAGAACTAAGAAGATTTCTTTTTGATGCTGTGTGTGAAAGATATTCATCGCTCTGGTAAAACCGAGATAACTCTGATGGGTTTGGACGCGGATTAGTAAAAAGAAATCCACATGAATCACATTTGGAAATTTGGAACTTTTCTTTAGTTAAAAAGTAATCTTTTGTAATGAAAGATGTTGATAATGAATTACTTTCACACACCGGACATTTGGTTAATTCTTCCATAAGTAAATTGTTTCACGTGAAACATAAAATTTATCTTCCTAAATATACAATTAAAATTGAGATATCAGCGGGGGAAACCCCACTAATTCTTGATGCCTGGCCAATAGTTTTAGGTCTGATTTTAGATAACTTTTCTCTTGCCTCAAAGGATAAAGATTTAAGGTTTTTGTAATCGAATTCATCATGAAGTATAATATGATCAAGCTTTGTCATTTTCTGAACAACTTCTTCTTCTTTTTGAATATAATTAGAATACTTAATCAAAATTTCAGTTTCTTCAAGCATCTCAATTAAATCGGGTTCTAATGATTTTACATAATTATCCAATGAAGGAATGAATTTAATAAGTTCGGGTAGGGAAACCTCGGGCCTAGATAAAAGATTAGAAATCTTAATTTTTTGAGAAAGTGGCATCGAACCTAAATCAGTTAACAATTGATTTACTTCATTAGGTAGGACACTTTGAGAGTTAAGAAAATTTATAGTTTTTTCAACCTGGTTCTTCTTGTGATTAACTTTATTAAGCCGGTCATCTGATGCCAAACCAATCCTATGTGATAAAGGAGTTAATCTCAAATCAGCATTATCCTGGCGTAACAAAATACGATATTCTGCTCTTGAGGTAAACATCCTATATGGCTCGTCAATTCCTTTTGTAATTAAATCGTCAATTAATACGCCAATGTATGCATCGGAACGACCAAGAATAAATTCTGTTAATTCATGTGTTTTTTGATGAGCATTAATTCCGGCAATGATTCCTTGAGCCGCAGCTTCTTCATATCCTGTGGTTCCATTAATTTGTCCGGCAAAATACAAATTAGAAATCAATTTTGTTTCCAGTGAATATTTTAATTGAACAGGAGGGAAGTAATCGTATTCGATGGCATAACCTGGTCTAAAGATTTTAGCGTTTTCAAAGCCAGGTATTAGCTGGAGCGCTTTAAATTGAATATGATCGGGAAGAGAAGATGAAAACCCATTTAAATAATACTCAACTGTATTCCAACCCTCTGGTTCAACAAATAGTTGATGACTTATTTTATCAGAAAAACGCTCAATTTTATCTTCAATCGAAGGGCAGTATCTTGGACCAATTCCTTCGATTCGTCCTGTAAACATTGGTGACTCATCAAAGCCTAAACGAAGCGTGTCGTGAACCATTTTGTTGGTGTGGGTGATATAACAACTACGTTGTTTAGTAAGGATTGGTGTATCGGAAAATGAAAATCTTTTTGGTTCTTCGTCACCCTTTTGCTCAGTCATTTTCGAAAAATCCAGGGAACGACCGTCAACCCTTACTGGTGTACCGGTTTTCATTCTTGCTGCTTCAAATCCAAGCCCCACTAGAAATTCTGTTAAACCTAAAGATGCTTTTTCACCTATTCTTCCACCTCCAAATTTTTTGGTCCCGATATGAATTACGCCATTTAAAAATGTTCCATTTGTGAGAACAACTGATTTGGATAATATTTCCTGACCCATTGATGTACGAACACCCAGTACCCGATTTTCTTTAACAATTAAACCAACAACCATATCTTGCCAAAAATCGAGATTTGGGGTTTTTTCGAGAATGTTTCGCCATTCGACCGAAAACAATGTACGGTCACTTTGAGCACGAGGACTCCACATTGCAGGCCCCTTTGATTTGTTAAGCATTCTAAACTGAATCATGGTTTTGTCGGTAACAATTCCGGAATAACCACCCAAGGCATCAATTTCACGAACGATCTGGCCTTTTGCAATTCCCCCCATGGCAGGGTTGCAAGACATTTGTGCAATGTTGGCCATATTCATAGTAATCAATAATACTTTTGAACCAAGATTAGCTGCAGCCGCAGCTGCTTCACTACCTGCATGCCCCGCCCCCACTACAATTACATCATACTCTTCAAACATATTTTTGGCATTGTTTCACGTGAAACATTAAGTTGTAACAATTAATTTTTCAGGTCTTTTTAATAAATAATAGTTTTCTTTATCCGTCATAAGTTTTTTGTCTTTTCTGGATTTATCCATGGAACCGCACAAATGAAGAACGCCATGAATAATTACCCTGTGAAGTTCATCTTTAACTTTTACTCGATAAATATCGGCATTTTCTTTTACCCTGTCAATGCTGATAAAAATCTCACCAACCAAAAGATCCTTTTCGGTGAAATCGAAAGTAATAATGTCGGTGAAAGTATCGTGTGAAAGGTATTTTTGGTTTAAATCGTGTAAATAGTCATCAGTACAAAGAATGATATTAATGTAACCCAAAGTTCTGTTTTCCTGAACAATTGCGTCTAATAGCCAGCGCCTGACAGCAATTTTATTTTTAATACGATATTTGGTGTTTTCAACAAAAAAACGGATTATGCTATCTCTCATAAATTTGTACAATTATTCGAAGCGATAAAAATACTCCGAAACTTTATTTTTATAAAACGGGTTTAGATTGGGAGGAACCGTTTTAAGTAATTCAACCTCTCGGTTTTTGATTTTATTAAACTGGTCAAAATTGTCAGGGTTACTTATTTTAATATCCCTTGCCTCGGTTGATTCACGACGCTGTTCTTCCTCTCTCTGCCGTTCGGCTTTTTCCGATTTAAGTAGTCGGGTCATGATGTCTTGCTGACGGTCCATTGTTTCCTGTGTAATTTTTTTATTCACAATGTCCTTTTCTGTTTTTTCCATATCTTCGAGCATTCTGGCAACATTTCCATCATTCCCCCTACCCTCTTCTTTCAATTGATCGCGGAAAGATTCCATTTGTTTTCGAATTGCCGATTGCTGTGCGGCCATCCTTGCGAGTTGTTCGCTCATTTTTTGACCTCCAGACCCCGACTTTTCACCAGGTTTTTGACCTTCCCGCATTTCCTTTAATTGTTGATTGAGCTGTTGCTGCAATTGCTGCATTGATTTCATTTGCGAACTACCCCCAGGTTTTCCAGGCTTGTTGCACGACTTAGAACCTTTGCCCGACATTTGCATTTGTTGTTGCATCATTTGTTGCAATGTTTCGTTAAGTAAAAGCGCCAGGTTATTCACCGAAGTCATTGCATATTGCTGGCTTTCGATTGCTTTACCTTTTCTGCTTTCAACTCGCTCATTCATCATCTCGATAGATTTTTCGATATTTCGGTTAATGGAAGAAATTTCTTTATTGACGAACGATTGGATCATAGTTTGCCTTTTACTTAATGCATAAAGCGAATCAGCAATCATTTTCATATCATCTTTAAGGTTCTTTTGGTTCTCGATAACCTTTTCGTATTTGGGGTTGTTTGTGGTAATTTCGTTAAGTGACCGAATAAGATTTTCCTGGTTAAATGAAACCTGAACAAGGTTTTCCAATATTTCTCTTAACGATTCAATGTCCTCCCCCATTTGTTCCTTTTGCATTTCCTCCATCATTTCCTGAAGTTTTTGGGACAATTTATTCATTTTTTGGGAGGCACTTTTTTGGCTTTGTGAGGCCTTTGCATTTTTTTGCTGTTCGAGTTGTTGCGAACTTTCATCCATCATTTCTTCGATTTCCTGCTGTTCTGGTTTCGTGTCATCCATCTGGTTGGGGTTTTCTAACGCCTCATTTTTCTTTTCAAGGTCGTCTAGTTCGGTTTTAATTTTATCGAAGTCTTTATTTAATTCGTCTTGTTGCTTTTTAAGTTCATCACTTTTCGTATCATTTTTTTCAGTGCTTTTTGTTTCTTCTGCAAGCTTATCCTGTTTTTCGGATAGTTCTTTTAATTTATCAACAGCCTCTTTAAGTTTTTGCTCAAACTCGAGTTGCTTGAATAATTCAAGACTTCTGTCAAGTTCCTTTGAGAGATCTTCGTTGCTCAATTTCATTTGTTCCATCATCTCATTTACCTTATCTTTATCAAGTTCTTCGAGAAGTTTTTGGATTTCATCAATCATCTTTTTCATTTCGTCGGTAAGCAACTCGTCCATCATCCTTTTCAAATCTTCCTGCTTTTGAAGAAGTTGGGAGTCTTCTTTATTTAATTGCTCTTCATTTTTTAATTTTTCGTTGTTTAATTCCTGAAGGTTTTGAAGCCGTTCCTCAACTGATTTTTGACGTGACAGCATATCCTGAATTTGCTGCTTATCCTGCCAGTTAAGGGTTTTTTTATCGAACATTTTTCTGGATAATTCATCAATATCCCGTTGAAGAAACTTAAGATCCTTCAATGCGTTTTCCATATCATCTTTTATTTGGGCATTTGTAGCTTCGGTTTTTTCTTTGATTTCTTCCAAAGTTGGTGTTTTAAAAACCATTTTTTGTGAGCGGGAAGATTTACTACCATTGATGCCATCATTATCCCAGACCTCAAAAAAATACTCAACCTCATCACCCGGCAATAAATCTAATGAAGTTAAATCGAAAAAGTGAAAAAACAGCTGTTGATTGCTGTTTGTTTTGATATTTAATGTAACCGAAATCTGACCAGAATTTCTCGAAGTATCGGAAACGCTAACTTGATTAAAACAGAAGACCAGTCGTTCAAAACCATAGTCATCTTTAATTAAACCACTGAAATACAATCTGTTAATATAGATTGAATCGGAATATTCCTCCACACTTATTGAGGGATAAACATCAGGAATAACATTGATAGAATAAGTGAGTGAGTCGTTATTTTTAAAAAATTTATTCTTTGTACTTATCGAATACCTCTGCGACTTTATAAAACCGGCTTCATAAGAAAACACATTCGAATTACTCTTTAAAAGCGGATAAACACGATCACCAAAAATTAAATCAAGTTCATCAGTATCACGGGTAAAAAACCGCCATTTAATTCTCGTCCCTTCCGGCACAACCAAATCGCCGGTATTTTCCAAAACTTCATTTTGTTTCCCAATATAATTGGGATAATCCAGATTAGTTTCAAAATTTAAAACAATTGGTTTTGGTAAGACATGTATTGTAAAGTTTTCAGATTTTACCCCATTTGCTTCAAAGTAGAAAGATAAATCATTTTGAAGGTTTCTGAAGGTATGGGTGAAATTAATGGTGTTTTCCTTTTTCATTTTGTAAGGAATAATGCTGTTGTTGATAAAAACAGCATCGGGGGCAGTTTCGCCTTCAATTTTCATTTCAATTTTAAAGTCGTCCTGCTGCACTGCTTCAAGTGTATTGTTTAAAAGCACAAATCTGAACGGTGCTTTAGGTTCAAAATAGGTATTATGGTTGATAATACGGGTGGTTGGCCCGGTAATTATGCTTGGTGCCACAAGCAGAAAAATAACAATCAACAATAAAGGAGGAATTGCGTACTTAAGGTATTTACGGTTGTTTCGGAGATCAATTGCATTGCCGAAAGGAACCGGTGAAAGCTGAGCAATCCGCTGGTCAATGCTTGCATTAATAAGGTCGGTGTTTTCGACCGAAATATCTGTAAGGTCTTTTAATTGCAAGGTATTCAGCAATCGGTCCTGAACATTATTAAAATGACTTCCAATAATATCGGCAGCCTGTTTATGAGAAATTACCTTCCCAATTTTATAGAGTTTTGAAATGGGAAGAATAATTAATCTTAAAATAATAATAAAGCCGATTGCCAGGTAAACGTAAAAAATCGTAGTTCTAACGATTGTGCCGAAATGGGCAAAATACTCAAGTAGGGCAACGGTAACAAAAAACAGTAATAACGCAGCAACACTGTAGAGGATACCTTTGATTATCAGATTTTTATAATATTTCCTGATAAAGGCATCCAATTTATTAACAAGTATTTGAAAATTGTCAGTCATAATTTTTCCCCGGGGAATATCAATTATTAATTAGCGTACAAAAAAACGGGTTTGAAGGTTTAAATATTTTGAAATCACGGCACAAAGGTAAGAATAACTCTGTTTTGACTCTTTCTATTTGAAGTATTTCTAAATTAAGCTTAAGGAATGCCAACAAGAAAAGATTTTGAAAGTAAAATTGTGTACAAAAAAAGCCTGAAGGCTCTTTTGCTCCAGGCTTTTAAAAGTTAAGAATCAAACAAATTATTTTGATACCACAATTTTACGGGATTCCTTGTACTGTTTTCCTGAGGCCGGGTCAACAAATTCGATGCTACAAAAATATATCCCGTTTGGAATGTTGGCACTCCCCCACCCTATCGCAACTTGTTTTTCGGTAGGATTTAAGTATACAAAACGTTCGATCAATTTTCCCGAAATGTCGGTAATCCGGCAAATAAAACTCGTTGGTGTTTCAAACCGGACTGAAATTGTGGATAAACTTTTACAAGGATTTGGGCTGATCACAATTTCGACAGCCGAAGCTTTTTTGATTTCATTAATTCCAACCAAAGCAAATAAAGTGTCAACCCAAACCTCGGTAGGTTCAATTTGATAGGCTGGAGTTCCAATTTCAGCAAACGAAAACCGAAGAATATTTTTATTCGGCACAAATTGTATCGTATGAAGATTGATACTTACACCTGCAGTTTTGAGCACATTCCAATTTCTGACAATGCTCATTTGGTTCGAATTTGAAATTGAATCGTTGATTCGTTGATACCTGACACAATAAGTTGGTGGTTTAAGAAGCCTGAAATGGTTGGTCGCCACAAGATTATCACCAAAATACTCTGGATTATTAATTTTTGTCCTGATGGTATCGCCGAAAGTATTATGAATTTCGAGTATTTCGGCGGGAATATCAAGACTTGACGGACCAGCCGAATGAATGATAAATGAACTCGAAACCGGATGTGCCCGAACAGCATCGGAAACATCGCGGGGAGAACAGATTCCATCCAAATTGTAATCCATTTTTTCGAGGCCATTACGTTGGGCAAGATTTACCGGGTAAAATCCTGACCCGGTTGCCGATGAAATATAATTGGACATATTTTGGAAAGTGGCAATTCCGGATTCGTTAATTCCGGAAAGTGCGCCAAAAAGCCCGATAAACCCAAACGAAATCCAGCGTTGCTCATCAGGATCTGCTGGCGCCCAGATGATAATTATTGCATTGTTAATCAGGTTTGGGTTGTTGGTCCAATCGAGATTACGACTGATAACGGTTTCGCCGGAAAGCTCCGGTGCATTGATAGTTGCCTCGCCCCAGCTTGTTAAATTTGAACAACCAGGACCAATGTTTTTCCACTTTTCATCCATCGCTGTAAAGTCGGGAATGGAATTGGCAATCAAAAGATCCTTAAAACCCAGATTATCGTTAAGCACCTGCGAAAACAAGCTAACACCGGATTGTTCGATGCCATCAACAATTCCATGCGCAATTTCGTTGTACTTTTCGTCAACAATAAAATATTGATCATAAACCTGCCTTGCCATGTTATAATTAGTTGCCCCACCAAAAGCAGTAGGAATAACATAATTATCAAACAGTGCCATGATCCGGCTGCCAAGAAGATAACCGTAATTCCAGCCATTTCCATAATTATCAGCTCTTAGCCACAAAACCAGTTTACCATCAATTCGTAAAGTGTCGGCTGACACTATCGGGTTTGAGAATGTGTTTAAGGATAAAAATCCTGTAATAATAAGAATGACTAATTTTTTCATAAGATTTGATTTAAAATTACACCCTCAAAATTAATGAATTAATTCAAAACAATAAATTTGATAAACGTGAATTTTTCATGAATTTTTTTGACTCCTCTTAAAATGAATTTCAACCAGCAGTAACAGCCTGTTTGTTATCTTTGCAGCATATTTTTATTTATATGACCGAAAATCGAAAAATCAGAGTACGCTTTGCCCCCAGCCCCACCGGACCGCTTCATATTGGTGGTGTTCGCACGGCTTTGTACAACTATTTATTTGCAAAGAGAAACAATGGAACATTTATTCTTCGCATCGAAGATACAGATCAGAACCGGTTTGTCCCCGGAGCGCAGGAATACATTATCGAGGCCCTGCGATGGGCAGGAATCAATTATGACGAAGGACCGGATGTCGGAGGTCCATTTAGCCCTTATTTGCAATCAGAGCGCAAGGAATTGTACCGGAAATATGCTGATAAACTTATAGCTGAAGGCAAGGCGTATTATGCTTTTGACACCCCGGAAGAGCTTGACAATCTGCGTGATCGCCTTAAAGCCGCAGGTGCCAGCAGCCAGCAGTACGATTCATCAACCCGTGGAATGATGAAAAACTCGTTGACGCTTTCTGATGAAGAAGTTAATACCCGCCTTGATACAGGAGAACAATTTGTTATCAGAATAAAAATCCCTGAAAACGAAGAAATCGTTGTAAACGATCTGATCCGGGGTAGGGTGGAGGTTCAATCGTCGTTGCTCGACGATAAAGTTTTGTTTAAGTCCGACGGAATGCCAACCTACCATCTGGCCAATATTGTGGATGACCATCTGATGGAAATATCGCACGTTATCCGCGGTGAAGAATGGCTTCCTTCGGCCCCGCTCCATGTTTTACTCTATCGGTTTTTCGATTGGGAAG
>CAIYZW010000312.1 GCA_903930725.1 uncultured Bacteroidota bacterium | reverse complement strand
GTCTCGACAGTGTAGCCTAATTTCTTGGGATCATCAACAATGTTCAGATGGATAAACCAGTATTTGTCGGCACGCTTGGGCTGTTTGTTGATAATCGAATAAAGTATTTTCGATTCAACATCCGTACAGCGGTCGGCACGGGTGATGTAAACCAGGTTGGTTGCAAATTTGGGTATGCTCTCATCATCACGTATGTCTTTGAGGGTATCGGCAAATTTGGCAATCTTAACAAAAACCAGAAACTTCTTTTTAATCTCTCTTCCGCGATACCAGGTGTACATAATCAATGCAAGAATACCTGTAAGCAAAAGTGTAAACCAGCCGCCATATTGGAATTTGTGAAGATTTGCGACCAAAAACGAACCTTCGATAATTAAATAAACAAACAGGAAAAAGCCAATAAGTACAGGCGGTCGGTTAATCTTAACCATATAAAACGAAAGGAGCATGGTGGTCATCAGCATTGTGATGGTAATTGCCAGACCATAGGCAGCCTCCATGTTGGACGAATGCTGAAAGAAAAGAATCACAAAAACGCAGGATAGAAAAAGGAACCAGTTTACCATTGGGATGTACATCTGTCCGCGGATTTCGGTGGGATAAAAAATACGTACCCGCGGCCAGAAATTTAACGAGATGGCTTCGCTAATAATCGTGAACGACCCTGTAATTAACGCCTGGCTGGCAATAATAGCAGCGGCCGTGGAAATAAGAATTCCGGGACCCAGAAACCAATCGGGCATCACCGAGAAAAACGGATTAATTCCCGGTGTACTCATAACCTGATCGTGATGACTTAAAACCCAGGCGCCTTGCCCAAGGTAATTTAATATTAAAGCAGCTTTAACATAAATCCATGTAAAACGGATATTCTTAAAACCACAATGCCCAAGGTCGGAATACAACGCCTCGGCGCCGGTGGTACACAGGAAAACCGCTCCCAGCAAAAGGAACCCGCCGGGATATTGCGTAAGCAGCTTGTATCCATACACAGGATTGAAAGCTTTTAGTATTTCGGGATACTCGGCGATGTGGATAAATCCCAGAACAGCCAGCATGAGGAACCAGATAAACATAACCGGTCCGAAAGCCTTGCCAATAGCACTCGTGCCGTAAGGCTGGAAAAGAAATATTAACGCAATTATGATAAGAACAATAGGAAGTACCCTCACGCCTTCGTATTTCATCTCAAGTCCTTCAACGGCCGACATCACCGTGATGGAAGGGGTAATCACCCCATCAGCCAGAAGCGCTGCGCCACCAACGATGGCAAGAAAAAACACACCCTTTCGCTTTTTGCGGATCAGCGCGTAAAGCGCAAAAATACCGCCTTCACCTTTATTATCTGCCCTGAGCGTAATAATGATGTACTTTACGGTTGTTTGGAGTGTAAGCGTCCAGATAATGCACGACAGCGCGCCAAGGATAAAACCTGGGTCAATGTTTCCTCCGGAACCGGCCAGGATAGCTTTTAAAACATAGAGCGGCGAGGTTCCGATGTCGCCGTAAACGATTCCGAGGGTGATGATTAAACCGCTCAGCGACAATTTTGAGATATGACCCGAATTTGAATTCGACTGCATTTTATTTTTTTTAAAAAAGCGTGCAAATATAATTTGAAATGAATTGAAAAAAAGTTTTGGTAATATTAATTTTTAGATGCCGGGTTAAAAGTTCAGGTCGCAATGCCCACGCATGCCTCAGGTAACAGCGTAATTATAGCTTTGCGGACAGGTCTTTTTTTTAGATGATTGCTTCTTTTAGAAGGAACATTGCTTCTTTTAGAAGGAAAAATGCTTCTTTTAGAAGGAAAATTGGGTCTTTTAGAAGGAAAAT
>CAIYZW010000311.1 GCA_903930725.1 uncultured Bacteroidota bacterium | reverse complement strand
CAATTAACAATATTCCCCAAATCAGGGATGTGATAAAACTCATCGAATTACTCACCGATCTTGGTGTTGATGTTGAGAAGATCACCGATAGTTCATGGTCATTCCAGGCGAAGCAGGTAAATCTGGAATTTTTAAAATCGAACGAATTTAAGAAAAAAGCTGCCGGACTTCGGGGTTCAATTATGATTGTTGGTCCTTTACTTGCCAGGTTTGGCAAAGCTTATATCCCACAACCTGGTGGCGACAAGATTGGCAGGCGGCGTTTGGATACACACTTTATTGGATTGCAGCAACTTGGCGCCAATTTTGAATACGATTTTAAAGAGAATTTTTACAAAGTTGAAGCTTCAAAACTTAAAGGCAGCTACATGCTGCTCGATGAAGCCTCAGTTACAGGAACCGCCAATATTCTGATGGCTGCAACCCTGGCCGAAGGAACTACAACAATTTTTAATGCTGCCTGCGAACCTTATGTGGTGCAGCTTTGCGAAATGTTGAACCGAATGGGCGCTAAAATTTCGGGTATAGGTTCAAACCTCCTTTTTATACATGGTGTTGAGGAATTACACGGCACTGATCATACTTTGCTTCCCGACATGATCGAAATAGGAAGTTTTATCGGGATGGCCGCCATGACCCAATCCGAAATCACCATAAAAAATGTTCAGTACGAAAAACTGGGAATTATCCCCGAAGTTTTCCGTCGTTTGGGCATTAACCTTGAGCGAAGAGGCGACGACATTTTTATCCCCGAACAAAACCAATACGAAGTCGAGACTTTTATGGATGGTTCGATTATGACCATTTCCGATGCGCCCTGGCCCGGTTTTACCCCCGACCTCATCAGTATTGCGCTTGTGGTTTCAATCCAGGCAAAAGGCAGTGTTTTGATACATCAGAAAATGTTCGAAAGCCGCCTGTTTTTTGTTGATAAACTCATTGATATGGGCGCCCAGATCATTCTTTGCGACCCGCACAGGGCAACAGTTATCGGGCTTGACCACAAACAGAAATTACGCGGAATCAGGATGGTTTCGCCCGACATCAGGGCTGGCGTGGCATTGCTCATTGCTGCCTTATCAGCCGATGGAAAAAGTGTAATTGACAATATTGATCAGATTGACCGGGGCTATCAAAATATTGATGGCCGACTGAGGGCACTTGGTGCCGATATTAAACGAATTTAATAAATCATTATAATGAAATATAGACTGAATATCACCTTATTAGGCTTTCTTTTAGCTTTTATGCCTGCATGTTTTCTTAACGGGCAAACTCAAAACGCCCCCAAAACCGGTACACAAATTGGCAGCCTTGCCCCCGAAATTGTTGCAAGCAACCCCGACGGTAAACAAATTAAACTTTCCGACTTACGCGGAAACATTGTTCTGGTTGATTTTTGGGCATCATGGTGCAGGCCATGCAGGCAGGAAAATCCAACAGTTGTTGCTGCTTATCAGAATTTTAAAGACAAAAAGTTCAGAGATGCTGATGGTTTCAGAATTTTCAGTGTTTCGTTGGATAAAACCCAGGCCGATTGGGTTAAAGCAATAAAAGCTGACAATTTGATTTGGGACGAACACGTAAGCGACCTCAAAGGTTGGCAATCGCTTTTAGGCAGATCCTACGATGTTAATTCGATTCCGATGAATTTCCTGTTAGACAAAAACGGAAAAATCATTGCTACAAACCTACGTGGCAATATGCTGGTAGAAGCCCTGAACAAACTTGTTGAATAGCCTTTTACAAGCCTTCCATGTCTTTTGTAAGGCAGCATAAATCTGATATCTGACAATTTGACCTCATAACACTGTGTTGGCAATAATTTTGCTAACCAAATTTTTACATTTCAAAACTGGAGTTAAAATATTGATTTTTAACCAAAAAAACATGGACGAAGAGATTAATAAACAAGAGGAAGTGACCGAAAATTCTTCAGCGGAAGAAAATACCGTCAATGCCGAAGAACAAAAAAAAGCCACCGAAGTGAAGGTTGAAACCGGCTGGCTGAACCGGAAATCAAAATCAACAGATAAAAAGGAAGAAACAAAACTCATCGAAAAAATCAGCGAATTAGAGGCTAATCTGGCCGAGCAAAACGACAAATACCTCAGGCTGTTTTCGGAGTTTGATAACTATCGCAAGCGAACCCTCAAGGAACGGATAGATTTAATGAAAACCGCTTCGCAGGATTTGATTATCGAACTTTTACCGGTTGTTGATGATTTTGAACGCGCACTCAAGGCTCTCGAAACTACCCATGATGCTGTAAAAGCTGCAGAAGGAGTACAGTTGATTTATAACAAGTATAAGAGTATTCTTGCCAGGAAAGGTTTGGAGCCGATGATTACACAAGGCCAGAATTTTGATACCGATTTTCACGAAGCCATTACCAATATTCCCGCTCCCACCGAAGATTTAAAGGGGAAAATAATTGATGAAGTCGAAAAAGGATATTTGTTAAACGGAAAAGTTATCAGGTTTGCAAAAGTGGTCATTGGCCAGTAAACCTGTTTTTATACATTTGAAAACAAGCGAAAATGTCAACCAAAAGAGATTATTACGAAGTACTCGAAATACAGAAGAATGCCGATGAAGCCGAAATAAAAAAGGCTTATCGTAAAATGGCCATTAAGCATCATCCCGATAAAAATCCTGGTGACAAGGGTGCTGAGGAACGATTCAAGGAAGCCGCTGAAGCTTACGAAATATTGCGCGATCCTCAAAAGCGTGAACGTTACGATCGTTACGGCCATGCAGGAGTTGGAAGTCAGGCTGGTGGTGGCTTTGGGATGTCCATGGATGATATTTTCTCGAATTTTGGTGATATTTTTGGAGGAGCCTTTGGAGGGTTTGGCGGTGGATACGGCAACGGCTCACGTCGCCGGAATGTTAACCGCGGCACCAACCTGCGCGTAAAAGTCAGGCTTACACTTGATGAAATTGCCCTGGGTGTCGAAAAAAAGCTCAAAGTAAACAAGTACGTAAAATGTAACGAGTGCTCCGGAACCGGTGCCAAAAACGGCTCGGCTTACAGCAATTGTCACACTTGTCACGGTACTGGCCAGGTTACCCGCGTTACCAACACTTTCCTCGGTCAGATGCAAACCACATCAACATGCCCTGCTTGTGGCGGCGAAGGCCAGACCATCACCAATAAATGCGTTTCCTGCGGCGGCGATGGCATCGTAAAAGGCGAGGAAGTTATTACAGTGAATATTCCTGCCGGTGTTGCCGATGGGATGCAGCTTTCGGTGAGTGGCAAGGGAAATGCCGGCGCACGAAGCGGAATCAACGGTGACCTGATTGTTCTGGTCGAAGAAATCGAACACGACGATTTGATCCGCGATGGCGATAATTTGATTTACGACAAATACATTACTTTTTCAGACGCAGCCCTGGGTTGCAGTTTAGATGTTCCAACCCTTGATGGCAAAGCCCGGGTAAAAATTGAACCCGGCACGCAAAGTGGGAAAGTTCTTCGTCTCAAAGGTAAAGGCCTTCCGCATCTTCAATCGTACGGAAAAGGCGACCTGCTTGTAAATATCAACATCTGGGTTCCACAAAACCTGTCGCGCGACGAGCGGACTATGCTCGAAAAACTGAATACTTCGCCAAACTTTGTCCCCGATCCCGAAAAAACCCACAAGAATTTCTTTAACCGGATGAAGGACTATTTCCAACATTAATAAGTTTTTACAGGGATTTTTTATCCTGAGAATTTGACAAGTAATTGAATAAAACCTAACAACTATTTAAGTCTGTTAGGTTTTCTATTAAAGCGTATTTTTTTAAGAAAACAAATCCAAATTTATGGATACACTTAAGGTTGTTGAAGTAACCAAACAATACGCCGGCCACCTGGCGCTTAACAAAGTAAGCATTAACGTTCCTGCAGGTGGCATTTTTGGCCTTCTTGGGCCCAACGGTGCCGGAAAAACTTCTCTTATCAGGATAATTAACCGGATAACCGCTCCCGATAGTGGGGAACTGTTTTTTAACGGCCGCCCGCTTTCGGGTGACGATATCTCGCAAATTGGTTACCTGCCCGAGGAAAGAGGACTTTACAAAAAGAT
>CAIYZW010000310.1 GCA_903930725.1 uncultured Bacteroidota bacterium | reverse complement strand
TCAAATTCTCAAACACTAATAAGTTCTATTTTTGCGATTCTAAAATCTCAACATAATGAAAATCAAAATTATCCTTTTTGTATTACTGAGTTTTGCATTTTTCAATGTTCATCCGCAAAGCGTAAGAAGTTCATCTTCAATATTAAAGAACAATAATAAAATTGGAAATGCTGTTAATCCTGACCATGTTCTATTTCTTGATGCAAATTTTCTGGCCATGAAAGTTTTTGGCGATGCGCCTTTAACCGTCCAGTTTAAAGATATTTCGAGTGGTGAGCCCACCTCGTGGACATGGAATTTTGGTGATGGGGGCGAGAGTAATGTAAAACATCCACTTTATACTTATCAGGAACCTGGCGTTTTTACGGTTAAACTCACAGTTTCGGATGGAGTAAACAGCAACACCGAAACCAAGACCGCTTTCATCGTGGTTCAACCTGCCGGTTTATGCGATTCGCTGGGCTACCCTTTGCAGGGCGATTATATTTTTTACACCATTTTAGGGGAAAATTCAGGCTATGTTTCAGGAAACAATAGTTTTGCCGATCTGGCCAAAGCAAGTTATTTTTACGATTACGAGGCAGGAAGTCAGTTTGTTGCCGGGATTTTCGATTTTGCGATAGCAACACGTTTAACAACAAATGATGCCGAGATTAAATTTAAGGTTTGGGATAACGATGGTTCGTTTAATAAGCCGGGTACTGTTTTGGATAGCGTTTTAATTAAAATTTCGGATATTGTACAAAATGTTGATTTTGGGCAATCAACAGTTGTAATGTTCCCGAAGCCAGTTGTTTTGAACGGCCCGTTTTTTATAGGCGTTGAGTTGCCTCAAATCCTTGGCGATACGCTCGTTTTATACACAAACGAAAATGGTAATGTTCCGGTTGGAAACGGCTGGGAGCAACAAAATACCGGTGATTGGTTTCCATATTCTGACGAAATTAGCAGTTGGGCCATTGATATTGACCATGCCATTTTTCCTGTGGTTTGCCAAAGTACAGGCATCAACAATCAGCTTATCAGCGAAAATATGCTGGTTTATCCAAATCCGACATCTTCGATAATAAATATTGCCTTTTTGCACCAGCCCGAAAAAGACATGGAAATCAGATTGACCGATTTAACAGGCAGGATTGTAGCCTTCGGAAATATTTTCGGGAACCAGGCAAAAATTGATGTTAGCCAGTTAAGCGCAGGAACTTTTTTCCTGAGTTTGATTTCTTCGGAGAATGTAATAACCCGAAAAATTGTGGTCGAAAGGTAGTTCCAGATTTCTGTTCCCGGGCGGTGCCCATATTTACATTATTACTATTAAAAGGGATTTCAATGATGATTATTCACATTTCTGTTTTTCAAACATTAAATTCAGATCCAGATCATCAAGCCGGTAACTGTTATGGTTCCAGAGGATAAATTCGAACCAGCAATCACATTCGGTCTGATTTTTTCCATGTTCTTCCAGGCATTTCTGATAAAAATACTTCTTCCCTTTTTTTGCCCAGTATTTCGATGGTTGGGGAGTTATTAAACAAGGATTTTGGCTAAGTGTAAATTTAACTGGAAGATTGGACTCGCATCTTACCGGTTTGCCTCTTAGTTTTGCCGGAATCCAGGGTGGCATATCTTTGATTATTCTTAAACTAATGCTATCCAAATCATGATGCACCCCTTTCAAAATCCTTGGATCGACAATGTTACCATTTTCATCAACAACAAAATTTACATAAACAGCGCCAGATGCACTGTCTTTTAGTGCAGTTGGTGTATAGATTGCATTTGTAATTATGTACCTAACCAAAGCTTCCCATCCGCCAACAAATTCTGGCATACTTTCACCACAACCACCAAAAATTATTCTTTCCTCATTTTTGAACGCAGTCGAATCTATCTGTGAAAATATCGGAATTGAAGTCACGATAAACAAAACCATGGTTACGATTCTTTTCATAATCAACATTATTGAATGATGTGATAAAATTAATAAGTTTAGTTTAAATTACTCACTGGGATTGATGATTTAAACAACCCAAACTCTGAAAGCTCCGGGCAATCACGCGAAGAAATGATTTTTAACCTGACTTTTGAAGCTGTTGTTGTCTCAAATCGTAATAGTCTTTTGTAGCCAATTGTGGTTCCTTTGGTCAGTTCAATCCATTTTCCATCTTTAAAAACTTCGAGCGAAAATTCTTCAATCCGTTGCCCGTTGGTGATATTTTCCTGAAGCAGCAACACATCAAATTCCTGTTGATTATCCAAAGTAAATTCCAAGGTTGCGGTTTTTGTGCCGGGTTTGGTGGTCCAAAAAGTCCTGGAATCGCCGTCTAATAATAATTCCCGGCGATTTTCGTCTCGATTTTCTGACGCAACGATGCGGGCATTTTTGACCAGATTTTTATCAAAAGTTTTATCTAAAATGGCTTTCATCCCAAGCAGGCTTTTCACATCATTTTCATGGATCAAACCGCACTTATCGGGAGGAAGGTTGAGGAGTAAACCGGCATTCCGGCCAACGGAACTAAAATAAATGTCAACCAGTTTTTCGGGTGATTTTACTAACGAATCTTCACTTTCGTGGTAAAACCAACCCGGACGGATCGAAACATCCACTTCTGCCGGGTACCACATCAGCGCACCGGCATTGATGATTTTTTCGCGGCTTCCAAGATCAGCCTGCATCATGTCTATTGGCACAAATGCGCCACCGACATCTTTTTGCTGGGATGATGCCGCGATCTCAGCCAACTGTCCCGCAGAAACCGGGACAACACTCCATTCGGTTTCACGGCCATAACCCGATTCAGTCCCAACCCACCGCACATCCGGTCCCATAATGGCGATAACAGCATCGGGCTGAAGTTGATGAATCACCTCATAATATCCGTTCCAGTCGTAAACCTGTTTTTGTCCGTTTGGGCCTTGACCACAGGCGCCATCAAACCAAACCTCGGCAATTTCGCCGTAATTGGTGAGCAATTCGCGCAACTGGTTTTTGAAAAATTCGTTGTAAGCTTCGCTTCCATAAAGTGGCGAATGAATATCCCAGGGCGAAAGATAAACACCGAATTTTAATCCGAATTCTTTGCAGGCTGCGGCTACATCGGCAACCAGATCGCCCTGACCATTTTTCCAGGGTGAATTTTTAACAGAGTAATCCGTAAATTTTGTTGGCCAGTGGCAAAATCCGTCATGGTGTTTTGTAACCAGAATAATTTCTTTTGCGCCGGCTTCGCTGATGATTTTTGCCCATTGCCGCGCGTCGAGTTGTGTGGGATCGTAAAGGTGGCGCACGTCCTCCTTTGTTCCCCATTCGCGGTTTGTAAAGGTGTTCACACCAAAATGGATAAAGCAGGCAAATTCGATTTCCTGCCAGACCAATTGCTTTTTTGAAGGTGTAACATGCGCAGCTTTCGCGATGATCGAATCAATGGGTTCCCCGGGCAAAATCCTGACGAATTGCTGATTGTGCGGTTGGAGATCCTGAGCCGGAAGATAAATTCCAAAAAGAAGTAAAAGGCTGATTGTAAAAATGTGTTTCATGATAATTTTTTGAAATTCATTGATTAGGAAATTATTCTTTGTTATTTTGGAAATCAAATTTTCAATTAAAACCGAAAAACAAAAAGCAGGCGAAGACCACCTGCTTTTTGATCGAATCTTCGATAAACGAAAATTTTAGTAATTTAACTTCAGAACAACTTTTTTGATTTCGACCTTACTATCCGACTGGATCTTAAAAACATAAATACCTTTTTGATAGGTCGAAAGGTCAAACGAAGTAACCGGTCCATTCCATTCGTTTTGCTGCATCAATTTACCGGTCGAATTATAAACATGTAAAGTAGCATTGCCTGGTTTTGCGGAGCTTTTTACCGAAACTTCGACAAGGCCGCTTGTTGGATTTGGCGCAATGTTAAAAGATGTTGGCGATTTTATCGGGCCGTCATTAACGCCAACAATAAAGGCGTTTTCAACCGGACTATCAGAAAAAACCACAAGGTTACAGGCCACAACCAGGTTCGGGTTAAAACCATCATTACAATCGGGGCAGGTTACGCCAGAAACGCAATCGGGATTATTCGGGTGGCACAAATCAACGTATTCTTCATCAAAAATATAGCCCATTTCGATATTTTGGCTGCTGATAAATGGTGTCATATTAAAATCGAACCAGTGCGCGATAGCTCCCGGACACCATCCGGCGCGGTCGTAAAACCAGGTTCCGTTTTGGGGCTGGCAGGCATCTGGGTTTGGCTGGCAATCCTGCCAGTTGTCCTGTGTAAATGTTTCCTGTCCGTTTACCCAAACATGATGGATGTCGTGATGAAACTCGGCAGCATTGCCAGTGTTGTTATCGCCCCAGCCGTGCCCGGTGGAGATTAATTTTAGTGTTGAAGTAACCGCATTTGACGGGAAAGTAAAATCCATGTTTTCGACAGGTTGCAGGTTTGTCGGATCACCGAAAGGATAGATTTCGTTCCAGAGTTTGCTCACCGAGCTGTATTTGTGAGGCGGCGTTCCTGCTTTATAGAAGAATGTTAAATCGTAAAGATAGCCGTTATCCAAAGTTGCACAATTGAGGCGGAACGAAACTTTTCCCTGAAGAATTGACATGTAATCAGTCAGATCAATGGAGTGAGAACAAGGAACGCCATAAGGAGTGATGTAACGGATAATTTCGAACCATTTGCCATCTTTTCCTCTGGCATCAATGCTTGCAACGCGATCCCACTCCCCACATCCGCCGCTTGGGCAGGTAACCTGAAGTGTTGCGGTTATCTGATCGAAAGCCCCGCAAAATGAGGGTAATTCGCCATCAATGGTCACCGAATTGATATCCACATTTAGCCAGACATCATTAACCGCCAAAACCTGAATATCGCTGGTTTGTGCAACAACATTGATGTTCACAGTTTCGGTTCCCGAAGCCCCAAAATTGTTGGTAGAAACAATATTTACGGTGTAACTCCCGTAAGCCGGAGGCGACCACCAGGCTACAAAATGCCCGTCGCCCCAGTAATCGGGCTCAATGGTTTGTCCGTTTATTACAAAAACCAGATTTGAAATCGAAAAAAGTTCAGGATATTCAATTGTCGAAATGGCTGCAAGCTGGATGTAGTCAAGATCAGGCACATAAACATTTCCGGGAAGTGGGTTACGGGCTTCAATATCCGGAACATTTATTTGCGGATCAATTACCTGAAAAGTATTAAAAAGGTCTTCGGCAGGATCAAAAGTTCCATTGCCTGGCTGGCTGGCTTTTACCATCACTTCACCCGGCTCACCGGTAAGTGTAACCACGTTTCCGGTAAGTGTTGCAGGCCCCGAAACAATCTCAAAAACTACTGGCAAGCCCGAGCTGGCAGATGCTTCTAAAGCAAAAGGCGGGCTTGAGGTTAATTTATTCGGGATAGGAGGGAAGGTAATCGCCTGAAATCCTGGATTAAGGTCACCGCCAAAGTTGGAGGTTTCGCCAACAAGTGCAAAATTGAAAAGATCGGCATCGCGGGTGCCACCTCCGGTTTCGGAAATTAATTGGGTGATGGATGTGTTGTTTCCGCCTGGAACGCCCTGGTTAAATTTGTAGTAAAGTTGCAGGCCGGCTTCATTTCCGTTGAGTTCGTTGTCCATCATGTCGAGGATTTCATTCTGGGTCAAGGCCTTGTTCCACAAAGTTACCTCGTCAATTCTTCCGCCATACACAAAGTTGAAACTCCCGATGATACTTTTTCCGATTCCAAACGAAACGGTACTGGTATTAATGGAGCCATTTGCGGCAGCGCTGCCTTTCATAATGCCATCAATATAAAGTTTTACGGTGCTTCCGTCATAAATCCATGCCCAATGTTGCCAGACTTGTGGCACGGTGCTGTTTGCAGGTGCAACGAACTCAAAAAAACCTGTTGCCGTAATAAAGCGGCATTCAACGACGCCATTGTTTAGCTGAATTAAATAGAAACCGGCATCGGTGCCGCGAAGCCCCATCATACCCTGGCCGTAGCCCAGCGCGTCGCAATAAAACCAGCCGGTCATCGAAATTGCTGTGGAATTTGCAATGTACTGGGACGCATTATCCAATTTACAATAGTCGTCAACCTTGTCGAAATGCAGGTACTGGTTGGATTGTGCTTTGATAAAAAAAGGCAACCACAGGAGAATCACCGGAAGCAGCCATCTGAATTTTTTGTAAAAGTTTTTCATGATATTTAGTTTTTGTTATGAATGAAAATAATTTCTAAAGTTATGCTAATGAATGGGTTTGAATCTTCTGAACCTAAAAGGTTTTTGTTTAATCTTTCAGGCATCTTACCGAAAAAGCAGTTGTTGTTTTACTGTAGTTTCGATAAACATCGGCATGGGTGTACGAAAGCAGCCGGAACCAGGCTGCTGATTCACCCGCTGCCGTTGAAGTCCAGAAGAAAGCCGTGCTTTGTAATTTATCAAAACTGCCATTTTCAAAGTTTCTGAAACCAGCGGGAAGTGCTTTAAAACCTTTGGTATCGGCAGCGCCGGAATTTGGATTGTACCATTTTTTTGTTCCCATGTTTTTTAGATTGCCACCAGCATCCGAACCGCGCCAGCCGGTGGTGTCCCATCCGGCAACATTATCAATAATATGGTTATCAATGGTTTCTTCCAGAATTTTCCAATCTTCATCGGTGGGAATGTGCCAGCCTTCGGGACAAATTCCGCGGCTACCAGTATCGGCAGAATATTCCATGATTTCGTGCCAGGTGTACAAACCGCCGTAAATGTCGCAGTTTGCAGGGTCGTTTTTATAGCAATATTTCTGGATGATTGAGTCGTTCTGTAAAGTGTCGAGCGTGTTGATCATCGCACCAACATTCAGGTTTTCTTTCAGCCAGCATTGTTCACCTATAATTAAGGTATGGTAAACCTGTCCTTCGTAAGTAATTGTCGGGAGGCCAGGACAGGGAACTCCGTTATCAATTTCGTCGGGGTCGCCGATTGTGGAATCTTTAATTTTATTACAACTTGTTACGAAAGTTATGATTAAAATAAAAAAAAATCCAACTTTCAAATACCGGGTGTTTCTTACTGCTTTCTCAGATATTTTTTCGAAAATTCTTTTCATAGTTTTGATGTTTTTGATGCTTTGCACAGATTAGTTCATCCACCAGACTTTGACCGTGGTTAAATCTCCACCCATTTTAGCAACTTGTGCCGACCAGTTGGCCGGATTATTTTCTGCTTCCGACGGAGGATATGGCAGCCGGAAATAGTTGAGCGGTTCGCCTTCGTGCGGTGTAAGTCCGGTGCGGCGCGTAAGGCAATAGGCCTCCCACGGCTGACGAAAATGATCAACCCATTGCTGGGCCATGATAAGTCCGAGTTTGTCTTCGGTAAAAAATATCATGTTAGCCACGTCAAAACCATTTGTGTTTGCATAACCGGGGGCAACATTCATCCAGATTGAAGAATTCGTCATCACCTCTTCCCAAAAATCCATCGAAGCTATCACGCCTTCAAAGTATTCGGCAGCAGCATCATCCTCGCTTTGTGGCAGACCTATTCCACGAAAATAGGCTTCAGCTTTGATAAAATGCATCTCGGCAGAAGTCATAATTATTTCGGGAACAGTGTTTTGATCTCTGATAAGATAATAATTAAAGGGCGAAAAAATGCAGGTTGCACCTTTAATGGTGTAATTGTCATCGCGGTGCAGGCCATAAGGTATTCCACCTGATGGCGGTGTGCTGGCATCCGGAATTTGTGGAAAAGCCACCCATTCATCGTCGTTTGTGGTTTCGAAAAAGATAAAAGCCCGCGGGTCGAAAATCCCACTGCCGTCGGTGCTGTCGTTTTCCGACATCTGGTGCCAGATGTTTGAACCCATCCTTAAATTTTTATGTTCGCGAAACGACCAACTCGTGCTTTCTTTAATCCAGCTCTGGGCTTGCGGCATCATTATTACATCTTCGTCAGCTTTGATGATCGGAAGGTTATTATCAAATATTTCGGCAATAATTTTAGCGCAACTATCCGGTGCAACTTCCGAAAGCCGCATGGCATGGCGCAAACGAAGCGAATTTGCAAATTTTATCCATTGTGTGATGTTCCCATCGAAAAGTTTATCATAATCACCAATTTTGTAATAGGAACCACCGTCGGGAGTTCCGGGAAGTGGGCTCATGTTTTCGGCGGCCCACCTCAGTTCATTGAGCAGAAAATAATAAATGTCTTCCTGGCTGTCGAATTTTGGCCTGAGATATTCAGTGCCCTGAAATCCTTTTCCGGCGTCAAAAAATGGAATATCACCAAAAAGGTCGGTTACTCTGAAGGTTTTGTAAGCAGTTAAAATCTTAACCATCCCTCTGACATTATTTAACGAATCGGGGTGTTTAGGATTTTCCATCGCGTCGAGCCTGTTTTCGATGTCGCGGATATGAGCAAGTGTGATGTAATAATTCGACCAGATATCTTCGGTGCCGATGCTCAGGTTCGACCAGGCTTCGTTGGTGAGGGCTGCCAGCTGGGTTTGTTTGTACAAAACTTCGTTGTGCACGTAAAACTGCTCATTCCAGCCCAATTCCAGCGATTGCACCACCTTGTTAAAAAGCGGGCCAATGCTTGTCTCGGTTGGGTTGAAGGGATTTTTATTCAACTCGTCAAAATTCTTCTCACAGGAACCTAAAATTAAGATGAAACTGAGAAATATTATTTTTATGCTAAGATTTTTCATTGTGGTAATTTTTAAATTTTCGATGCCTTAAAATGATGCTGAAATTCCAAACGAAACCGACCTTGTGCCAGGGTAAGAAGCCCATTCGAGGCCTTGCGCATTTCCCGAACCAATGAGCCCTTCGGGGTTAATTTTATTGGGAAGCGAGGAATAAAAATAAAAAAGGTCTCTTCCTACCACCGTCAACGTTAAATCCTGGAAGATTTTGGTTTTCTGAATAATCGCCTGTGGTAGTTTGTAGCTTAATGAAATTTCGCGCATTTTAACCCAGGAGTTTTCAATAATTCCTGGTTTCGAAAGGAATTTTCCCCATCCGCCGGCATTGGGCATGTATTTAAAATAATAATGAACCACTTTGTCGTTGGGCGTTCCGTCTTCGTAAACGCCCGGCAGGATTACGCCGATATTTCGGGTAATGCCGTCAGGATCGGTGTAAGGCAGGCCTCCGCCTTCGCGCTCGAGGAGCGTTTCGGGGCTTTGTCCGGTTTGCAGTCCGATAACCTGTGAGCCGCAGTAAATATCTCCACCCCATTTTGTGTCAACAAGCGAGGTAAGCGAAAACCCTTTCCAGGTGAGACGTGTCGTCCAGCCACCCAGGAAATCAGGCGAAGCATTGCCGATGGGAACACGGTTTTCGGTGATTTTGTAGGTGGTGCCGTCGTCGCTCAGAAATGGTTGTCCGTTTTCGTGGTAAACATAATCGTAACCGATGATGGTGCCGTAATCTTCGCCTTCTCTTACCGCGATGGCCGGGCCGTTTAAACCCCAGATATCGGCCAGTTCGAGGAGGTCGGCACCCTCACCAAGGCTTACAACCAGATTTCGGTTGTGGCTGTAATTTAATCCGGTTTCAAAAACCAGACCTGGTTTATTAATAATCACATAGTTTAAGATAATCTCAAAACCTTTATTTTCGAGTACACCATTGTTAATCTTGATTTTGTAAGCACCCGACGAAACCGGGATTGGCGATTTAAGAATTTGATTGTCGGACTTTATATAATAATAGGTGTAATCAATGCTGAGGCGATCGTTTAAAAGGCCAAGCGTGGTGCCGGCTTCGTAAGATTTTGCGTTTTGTGGGGCCAGCTCGATAGGTGGAATTATTGTTTGGAGCGATGCTGTCTGGCTACCACCAAAACTTCCCGAAGAATAAACAAAATCAAGTTCATAAGGGTCGGTGTCGGAGGCAGAGCCAGCAACCGAACCTTTGATTTTCCAGAAATTAAGCCACCCAATATTCATTTTGAAGGCCTCGGTGGGGATAAAACTCAACGAAACCGAAGGATAGAAATAGGAATTTTTATTTGTCGGCAGGGTTGACGACCAGTCATTTCGCCCGGTCATTTCGAGAAATAAATAATTATCGTAGCCAAGATTTAAAAAGGAATACAACGAATTTATGTCCTTTTCATAGCGTCCTTCGCGCCGGTAGTTTGCATCGGGGTAAGTAATTTGTTCGGGGCTTTCGTAGTTTCCCATCGAGTAAAGCCATGGGTCAACCCAGGTTCCCGATTTCCCTCGGATTAAATATTGCCGTCTTTGCCAGTGGGTTCCGCCAAACGAAAGGCTGGCATTGAGTTTAGTGTTCAGAAGTTTTTCCTTGTGGCCGGTAATCAAAAATTCATTATTCATCACCTTGTCCCGCGAAAGTTCGTTCTGGTAATATCCATTCAGCAACCCGGCAATGTCGGTCGGGCTGTTGCGGGTTTCAAACTGGTCTGAGGTAAAATCGAGACCAAGCCTGCCCATAGCATTCAGCCAGGGCGTAATTTCGTAGGTCAGCGTAAAAGCACCCAGGAGTTTATCCCTGGAAAGAGTGGTATTATTTTTATACATGTCCCACCAGGTGCTGGGCGAAATGTACTGATAAGGATATTTCCCATCCCACTCGTTGAGCGAGCCATCTGCATTTGCGTAATTTTCGGCTTCCAGTCCCTTCCAGCTTCTTGGCCACGAATAGAGCGAACCTTTGCTGAAAGAACTGTACGATTCACCAATGCTCGGACTGTTGAGACGGTTGTAATTCATGTATGAAATGGAGAAATCTGCTTTAACTTTTGATGAAACATTGATGCTTGAGGCAAGATTTATTGTGGTCTGGTCGAAGTTACTGTTGGGGATGATGGGCTTGTGGCTTGTTCTGGTGAGTGAGGCTCTGATTGTTCCCATTTCACCGCCTCCCGAAAAAGCAATATTATGCGTGGCCGTGTTGCCATCATCAAAATAAAGTTTAAGATTATCGGGCTGTGGCGACCAGGAGCGCATTTCGCCATCCCACCATTTCACCATCTGGCCTTCCATTTTAGGCCCCCACGAAGCTGCAGTTCCGTAATAACCAAATAATTCGGTTGTCGGTTTCCCGAAAGGGCCATTGTCGGTGTGAACAGACGTTGGATAAAGAAAAGTTCCGGTGCTATCCTGCTGAAACGAAGGCTCTGACAGCGAAAGCGGGCCACCGGCACCATAAACATTTTGTACCGACCGAAACCTGTAAGGTGTAATAATTTTGTAGGTGGCATTGTAAGTAACGCCAATTCCTTTTTGTTTTTTGCCACGTTTTGTCGTGATGAGGACAACGCCGTTCGATCCGCGTGAGCCGTACAATGCTGAAGCAGTTGGGCCTTTCAGGATGCTGATGTCGGCAATATCAGCCTGGTTGACGTTGTTGATGGCCGAACCCCAGTCTTGTCCACGTCCGATATTATCGAGACCCGGAGTGTTTTCGAGCGGAACACCGTCAACAACAATGAGTGGCTGATTGTTGCTTTCGAGATTGTTGTTTCCACGAATGGTTATTCTGGTTGTTCCTCCTTCTACACCGTCAGGCTCCGAAACCTGCACCCCTGCCGACTTCCCGCTTAAAGCGTTTATTACGTTTGAAGCATTCGACCGTTCGATGTCTTCGCCTTTGAAACTCTCGGTGGTGTAGCCAATTTCACGCTTTTCGCGCTTGATACCCAGAGCCGTCACAACCACACCGTCCAATTGCTGGGCTACCGGATTGAGCTGTACATCAATAACTTTGGTACCACCGGCTTTAATTTCTTTGGTTTCGTAGCCCATGTAGCTGAAAACCAGAAAATCGGCAATCTGCACTCCAGAAATCCGGTAGTTTCCATCCAAATCGGCAACTGTGCCTGTCGAAAGTTTACCTTTAACATATATTGTGACATTTGGAAGACCTTTTCCGTCTTCTGCCGAGGTCACTTTTCCTGATACAGCATATTCCTGGGCGGTGGCTCCCAGAAACAGCAAGATGGTAATTAGTGAAAGTATAAGTTTTTTCATCTTCAAATATCCGCTGTTAATGACTTCAAAAATTTGGGTTTAAAAGTAAAAAAAAATTCATACTCCTGCTTAGTTTTGAAAATGTTTTAAAAAGCTATTTTTTTTGATTTGCCACAATGTAGGTTTTATTGCCCCGTTTGGATTCTGCCGGAATTATGATTAAATTATTTTTAACTTTGCCGCCCTATAAAAAATTTAACTGTTTATGTTTGAAAGTTTAAGCGAAAAACTCGAACGCTCGTTCAAGATTCTAAAAGGCCACGGCCATATTACCGAAATTAACGTTGCCGAAACCCTCAAGGAAGTCCGCAAAGCCTTGCTTGACGCCGACGTAAGTTACAAAATTGCCAAGCAGTTTACCGAACAGGTAAAAGAAAAAGCCATGGGGCAAAATGTGCTTACTTCAGTTTCTCCAGGACAATTGATGGTAAAAATCGTCCACGACGACCTGGCCGAACTGATGGGCGGTGAGCACGTTGACATCGCTATGAAAGGAAGCCCGGTTGTAATCCTCATCGCAGGTTTGCAAGGTTCAGGTAAAACTACTTTTTCGGCAAAGCTGGCAAGTTATCTCAAACGGAAAAAAGGTAAAAACCCGCTGCTCGTTGCAGGCGACGTTTATCGTCCTGCCGCTATCAACCAGTTGCAGGTGCTTGGCGGGCAGATTGGTGTCGAAGTTTACACCGAAGAAGGAAGCAAGGAGCCTGTTAAAATCGCCAAAAATTCGATAGCTTACGCCAGAGAGAAGAATTTCAATGTCGTTATTGTGGATACCGCCGGCCGATTGGCTATTGATGAGGCCATGATGAACGAAATAAAAAATGTGAAGGATGCCATAAATCCGCACGAAACGCTGTTTGTTGTTGACGCGATGACCGGTCAGGATGCTGTAAATACAGCCAAAACCTTTCACGACAAACTCGATTACGACGGCGTTGTTTTAACAAAACTCGATGGCGATACCCGCGGTGGAGCAGCGCTCACAATCCGGTCGGTGGTTGATAAACCCATAAAATTTGTTGGAATCGGCGAAAAGATGGAGGCTTTGGATGTTTTTTATCCAAAACGTATGGCCGACAGAATCCTTGGCATGGGCGACATTGTTTCGCTCGTCGAAAAAGCCCAGGAACAATTTGATACCGTTGAAGCGCAGAAACTTCAACAGAAAATCGCTAAAAATCAATTCAATTTCAACGATTTTCTTGCTCAGATAAAGCAGATTAAAAAAATGGGAAATATCAAAGATTTGATGAGCATGATTCCAGGCATGGGCAAAGCCATCAAAAATCTTGACATTGATGATGACGCTTTTAAAGAAGTTGAAGCGATAATTCTTTCGATGACTCCCAAAGAACGCGAAGACCCGAAAATATTAAACGGAACCCGCCGTAAACGTATCGCCCTTGGCAGCGGAACCGATATTCAGGAAGTTAACAGGCTCGTTAAGCAATTTGAAGAAACCCGTAAAATGATGAGCATGATGGCCAAAGGTGGCGGTAAAAACATGATGCAGATGATGCAACGTATGAAAGGGATGTCGCCGGGTTAATAGTTGTTTCGCCGATATTTGCAAATGGGGCAACGTTAGTCCTGAATTTCCGAATAATCGAACTTTTACAAGATGCCTTTGTTTATCTAAAAATATCTTATCATGAAATTAATTGACGGAAAACAAATTGCCGAGGTCATCAAAGAAGAAATTAAAGCCGAAGTTGCAAAATATATTGATGATTACGATGTGGCACCGCACCTTGCAGCAATTTTGGTTGGCGATGATGCGGCAAGCGATACCTACGTTTCACACAAAGAAAAAGACTGTAAATCCGTTGGAATTACCTCATCAATTTACAGGTTTTCTAACGATATTTCGGAGGAGGAACTTCTTAGAACCATTGATTTTATTAACGATGACGAAGAAGTTCACGGTTTGATTGTTCAATTGCCACTTCCAAAACATATTAACGTTGATAGGGTAATCAGCCACATTGACCCAAAAAAGGATGTTGATGGGTTTCATCCGCTAAATATTGGTAAAATGATGCTGGGACATCCTGCATTTCTTCCTGCAACTCCTGCCGGGATTATCGAACTTTTAAAAAGATATAACATCGAAACCTCCGGGAAACACTGTGTAATCCTTGGGCGAAGCAATATCGTGGGTACACCGCTGAGTGTTATGCTTTCGCGAAAATCGAAACATGCAAATGCCACAGTTACACTTTGTCATTCAAAAACCACAGATATTAAAGAAATTACTCTTCAGGCTGATATTCTGATTGCCGCCATTGGCATGCCCGAATTTGTTACAGCCGAAATGGTTAAACCTGATGCTGTTGTGATTGATGTCGGGATTCACCGTATTCCAGCCCCAAACCTTCTGTCAGGATTCCGGTTGATTGGCGATGTAAATTTTGATGAAGTTTCAGAAATTGCCAGTTACATTACACCGGTTCCCGGTGGCGTTGGCCCGATGACGCGTGTTGCATTACTCCAAAACACGCTCACAGCATTTAAGCAAATGGTTCGCCCATCATAGAAAACCAGTTTCATGCAAAAAACATTCTTGGTTTCAATCCTGTTTTTGATTTCATTTCAGGCATTCCCCTTTGCATCATCAAATACAGATTCTTTATCATTTCTCAAAAATGGCGGATTTAGAAAGATTGACGCAAGTCCATCGGTATTTCTGTCGCCTTTGCCCGAAAAAGTGAACGAAACCTCCGGATTGATTTTTTGGCGAAATGCCCTCTGGACGCACAACGACAGCGGTGGAAAACCCGAAATTTATAAAATTGATACTTCCACCGGAAAAATCGTTCAAACCATTTGTCTGGATGGAATTATTGCTTTTGATTGGGAAGATATGGCCCAGGACAACGATTTTATTTTTATCGGTGATTTTGGGAATAACGGTGGTGACCGCAAAAACCTTTGCATCTACAAAATCTTAAAATCATCAATTCCTTTAAATGAGAAAACAGCTACACTCACACCCTCAAAAATCAATTTTTCTTTTGCCGACCAAAAAAGTTTTGTAAATAATTTCAGAATAAATGATTTTGATTGTGAAGCCTTTTTTGCTTGTGGCGATAGCCTTTTTCTTTTTTCGAAAAACTGGGTTGACGGAAATACACGCATGTATGTTTTGCCCAAAAAGGCTGGTGAGTATCCGGTTTCGCCGCGAAGTACTTTTCCTGCCGATGGTTTAATTACCGGCGCCGACTTTAATGAAGCCAAAAATGAAGTTGTTTTGGTTGGGTATAAAAACTTCCAATCGTTTTTATGGCTTTTTGATGATTTTGGTGGCACTGATTTTTTTGATGGCCAGAAACTGCGGGTTGATTTTCCTGACCTGGTTTTTGT
>CAIYZW010000309.1 GCA_903930725.1 uncultured Bacteroidota bacterium | reverse complement strand
GTGATAAATTCGCCTTCTTTCAGGCTATCCTCAACTGAAAAATAGCCATCTGGAACATTGCCCACCCTTCGTGAGTAAAAAATATCACCTTTCTGGAAAAGCTCGGTTCCCTCGGTGAAAAAGGGGCGTTTTTCTTCGTAATAAACCTCAAAAGGCGATAAATTATAAATCTGATCATCGGATTGTACCTGGCCAAAGTCAGGAATCAAAGTCATGTCGAGGGTAAAACTTTCGTTTATTCCATATTTAAGGTCCATCCCATAATTGAAAGAATAATCCCAGTTTGTGTTGAGGGCTTTTTTTTCGACATAGCCCGAAACATAAGGCATGAACGACAGCCTGAGTGGTGGTTTAATATTTTTTAAACCGATAATTTCGCCTTCCTGTTTGGCCTGACCTGAGATTTTTTTATCCACAAAATTCCACGTATCGGTTTCCCTTGTTCGCCTGATACTCCTCCAGATGTTGAAACCCCAGATTTGTTCATCCTTTTCGGGAAAACGTAGCGCCGAATATGGAATTTTTAATTCGACTGACCAACCCTCAGGAATAATTGCCACTTCGCTTACCCAGACTGCGTTCCAGTTTCCATCAAAATCATCATTAAGATATTTTGCATCATATTGCACGCCGGAGGCAGTAACACTAAAACCAACAGCGTTTAAACCGTCGTTAAAAGTACTGATTTCGATCGCAAAGAAATCGGCGTTTAGTTCCTCTGAATCCCTGAATCCCAATTCGGTAAGAATACTGTCAGGTGATTCATCGTACATCATTGCGCCAACGTACAAAGCGTTATCATCATAAAGGATCCTGACATTGGTTACCTTTTCGGCTTTTCGATCATTAAAAGGTTCATACTGAAAAAATTCCGTTGCAACTGGCGCACTTTGCCAGATTGCGTCATTCAATAATCCATCAATTTTGGGAGATTGTGTAATTCGCAAAGCCTCGATTTGCTTTTTTGCATTTTGAGCGTGGCTTTCCTGAATAAGAAAAAAGAAGATAAAAAGTGCAAGATTTAGTTTAATGAGTTGATTCACTTTAGTTTAAGCTTTCAAATAAAAATTGTTAGTCAGTCGAGTAGTTCCGTGTAAATGCTATAATTTTCGGCATCAAAGCAACAAAAAATAACCTTTTCGGGCAAATCATTTTTTTCGAGAAATGTAATCACCTCGTTTATTGCAATTGTAGCAGCCAATTTCTTGGGGAAACCAAAAACTCCAGTGCTGATATTAGGAAAAACAATGGTTTTACAATTATTGGTAGCGGCCAACATCAGGCTCGATTTATAGCAGGAGGCTAAAAGTTCGGGCTCACCTGCCTTGCCGCTATGCCAGACAGGCCCAACGGTATGAATTACAAATTTAGATGGCAGGCGATAACCTCCTGTAATCTTTGCCCTACCTGTGTTGCAGCCATTTAGTGTTCGGCATTCATCGAGTAGTTGAGGGCCGGCAGCGCGGTGTATTGCACCATCTACCCCACCCCCGCCAAGCAATGAATTATTTGCTGCATTTACAATGGCATCAACTTCAAGTTTTGTAATATCATTACGAATTAATTCGATTCTGCTTTTCATAATAAATTTGTATTCAATATCTTAACCTAAATTTTAAATGAAAAAACCGTTATAAAGCAACTTTCAGGATAAAATCAAAATCAACAAAACTCAGTTTCAAATAATATGGTGCAAAATT
>CAIYZW010000308.1 GCA_903930725.1 uncultured Bacteroidota bacterium | reverse complement strand
TGCAAATATTTGTTTAAGCGAGGCGATAAAGCAAATACAAATTCGTAAGTGTGGAAGTTTTAATGGTTATCGTATCAAATGGATTTGTTTTTGTAAATTAGGATATTAGTAATGTAAGTGGAGAGGAATTACCTGTTTAATTTACATAAAAAAGGGAAGAATAATCTTCCCTTTTTTTTATCTGAAATGTAGGACTTCCAGGCTTGATTAGTAGATATTTTCCAGAACCCGGAAGCCTGGTTTGTCCATATACCAGTCGGTATATTCGGTGCCTGATGACTTGGCCCAGCCTGCAAAATGTTGGTAAGTTTGAAGAATATCGGCCTTTTCGATAGGATAATCAAAATCGGCAGCAATTTCCATACACCAGGGCAACCCGGTTGCGGAGCGATAATACAAACCTGCTTCTGGATCCGAGGCATCCTGATTTGTGGCAAAATAAACGGGGTTTGCCAATTCTGTTGGTGCATGATCTTTCAAATGAACTTCTTTTGCACGATCCTGGTTTATAAAGATAAACGGGTTGAAAGGTGCTGTTCCAATACTGTTTTGAGGTGTCGAAAGATGAACGGTAACCGTAAAGAATTCAGGTTGAATCACTGGTCTGTCAGGCTCGGTGTTAATTATTCCGCTGCCAAAAAGTGTGTTTACCGCGTCCACCGGAATAATCACTGTTTTTGTGGTGTGTCCGGCTTCATAACCTTTTGGGTCAATATTTACTACCGAACCCACCTGGATGCAGCCTGTTACACTTTCGACATTTGCAGGCAAAGTATTTAACGAAATACCAAATCCATTGTTAAATGCTGCTCCTGCCGATTTTACCCGAAATTTTGCAATCAAATCAACAACTTTATTTTGTGCGTTGGTTACTATCTGATAATTAAAATTAATAACCATGTCGTTAAAGTCATAATCACCGAAAGATGGCCATAAATCTTCAAATGCATAGGAGGCATAATCAATTTCGTTGGGGTAAAATGAGTTGAATGCCCTTGTTGGGTCATCAGGATAAGCATCGAGTGCATCGGCAATACCATCACCATCGGCATCAATAATAGCCGGAGGATAAACTGTGATTACAAGCGTTTGTGTATCTGTACCTGCACTATTGGTAGCTGTAAGGGTTACATTTGTTGCCCCCGTTGCTGTTGGAACTCCACTGATTACACCGAAATCGGCATCGTACGAAAGCCCGGCTGGCAGATTGGAGGCATTAAAAACAATGCGTTGTGTGCCGGTAGCTGTCAGCATATAACTAAAAGGCTGATTTTGTACGCCTTCAGCAATTAATGGACTTGTTATTTGTGGCGCTGTTATCGGATCAGTAGTAGTAATTACCAGGGTTTTCGTATCATTTCCATATTCGTTGCTGGCAGTGAGTGTAACATCAACCACACCTGCCCGTGAAGGGGTTCCGTTGATACTGTTTGTTTCATTACTGAAGTATAATCCATCTGGTAAATTTGTTGCATTAAATGTAATTGGTGACGAACCCGAGGCAGTAACCGAATATTCGATAAATTGTTGGGTGGTTGTACCTTCGGCAGTAAGTGCACTTGAAATTGATGGGGGTGTACCAACAGTAAGAACAAGGGTTTTATTGTCGGAGCCCCAGATACTGGTGGCCGTCATTGCAATATTATAAATACCTGCGGATTCAGGAAACCCGGTAATAGTGTGGTCTGTTGGATTATAGACCAGGCCTGATGGTAAATTGCTGGCATTAAAGGTAATTGTACCAGTTCCAATGGCCTCGATAAGATACGTAAAAGATTGATTTACCGGAGTGTGGGCAGTTGTTGCGCTTGTTATAACTGGCGGGTCGCCCGGGTTGATGATGGTGAATTCGAGTGTTTTTGTATCTATACCTACAAGGTTATCGGCAGTAAGTACGGTATTTTTTACCTGAACTGTTGTAGGTGTTCCGCTAATTGTGTGTGTTGAGGCATTGAAGGTAAGCCCGCCTGGCAGGTTTGTTGCATCAAAGGTAATTGGGTCGGTGCCTGTGGCTGTAATAACATAAGGCGTAATTGGCGTACCAACAACCCCAGCGGCAAAAAGACTGCTGGTTATAACAGGAGGTGTTGGTGCACTGCAATCCTGCGAGGGAATGATTATTCCGGAAGTATGCCATGTAATGTTTGAACCAAATGTGCCTGATTTGTGATTATATGAAGATGCCCAAAAATCAATATACCCTGTGAAGACAGCTGTTTCGACATTACTTTGGGATGATCCCAGTGCATGAATCTGGGCGCCTTGTGAGGATGGGCCATTCAGATTCCCCCGGATATCGAAAGTTCCGGTTTCGATCAGACTTTGCAAGCCCAGAGTAACAGTTTTGTTATCATTAATAATAGTCTTTCCGTTTACTTTAAGATAAGCATTTGCTTGATTAACCAAGCCCGGTAATGAAACTGTACCGGTTACAATTTTAAATGCATCACTTGCAGTACTATTTACAAAAAACTGACAATAATTGATAATCTGTCCGGTACTATATGTTTCTGCCTTCTCAGCAACAGTTAAATGGTATTCGTTAATGAGCGTGCCATCCACTTTAAGGTTGTTTCCAAATGTAATGGTACCCCAGTTGTGAATGGTGGTGTTAGTTTTAATTGTAAATAATTTATTGCTACCCGACTGTGCAAAGTTAGCAGTACCGTAATTTTCGATTGTTGCATAGGTTTCTACCAAAGGAACAGTGATGTATCCCGTAGGAGAAACGATTAATGTTCCTGTAAGCTTAAGTTCGGTAATGTTGGCAGTGCCGCAAATCCGCACAGTTCCACCAGGGTTTATTGTTAATTTCAAATTGGAAAGATTAACTCCTGGCTGAACAACCCTAACTACTCCGGAATTAACAATGTAGGTGCCATTTGTTGTAATGGGCGTTCCTGTGTTGCAATCATTTTGTTCTATTTCTTCTGATGATTTGGCTCCTGATTTTCCAAAAGTGTAGTTAAAGTTCGTTCCGGCTAATGGTACTGCGATATATTCATTTCCTCCTGTTGGGGAAATCTTCCCAACCCAAAGTTCGGTGAGCCGCGAAGGAACCCGCAAACTGGTTTTGTACTGTGAATTTATGTCTGTGGCACCGGCAGAAATAAGTTTGCCGCCGGTTTTAGGGTCTCCCTGGTAAATATGAACTATCGAAAGTAATTGTGTGCCATTATTGGGTACTCCGATTGTAACATTCAGGTTAACGAAGCTTTCAAACTGAAACGCCGGATCAACCCTCAAATCCGAGAATTTTGTCGGATTATCAGTAGAAGAGGTATCAAAGCTTTTCTTACAGCTTACCTGAACCAATGCGAGCGAAAGTATCGTAAAGATTAATAATAATGATTTTTTACTTTTCAATTTTACCTCCAGTATTTTTAATTATTGTGTTTATTTGCGATTGCCTACTTTTCCAATCTCATGCAAAAATATTCGTTTAATTTGAGAATGAACAATAGGAAATTTGTATGTGTAGATATTTTTATTACTAATGTGTCGAAATGCCTGGTTTTTGTAAATTCAAAAAGTAAAGAAGCTTTTCAGACGAGTGCTTTTTCCGCTATGATGGAATCGGCTTAATCGTTTTCAATTTGATTCATTCAAGTGATGGCTTAATTTTTCCTACAGAATGAATAATCCCGATAATATCAGCTTTTAGGAGTGCATTTTCACGCTGCCATCAGCAGAGGTTGGGGGATTTTGAATGCAGATAAATCAGCATCAAATGGATGTTGGCAGCAATAAATTTCATCTAAACCTTTTTTTAATGTTTCTTGCACCTCAATTTTAAAAAACACAAGATATTATTCGACGTTTACTTTGAGAAGTAAATTTTTGGATTTCTGTCTCTTGAAAACCAGAAGCTAAAGTGACTGTTTTTAAATAAGTTGCCGGAAAATTTCATTTGTTGCCAGAGTAAAACTGAAACAAAAAAAACCCCCGGTCAATAATTGAATCAACCGGAGGAAAAGAGCTTACAAAATCAATCATTAACTATTAGTGAACGACACCAATTTTAGCATTAAATACTTTTTCGTTTTCAACAATTCTTACCACGTAAATTCCATTTTTAATATCTGTAAGATTAACAATGGTCCCATCAGTTACATTTTCATTCATCAAAAGGACCTTCCCCGTCAGGTCGCAGATGTAAAGGCTGGCATTTTGAATGTCAGCACGAATTGAAAATGCATCTTTGGCAGGATTTGGAAATATAGTAAAATCTGTATTTGCGGACACTTCCGGAACACCGGTAATAAGTTCATCCTTACAGGCATTTTCGATAATTCCGGTTGCATGGTTAATCAACATACCAACAATCTCAATGTTATTAATATTCCATTCTTCCGGC
>CAIYZW010000307.1 GCA_903930725.1 uncultured Bacteroidota bacterium | reverse complement strand
TGCTTTTCGGCATGCAGTTATTTTCATCTTTTTTGCGGATTATATTATCATTAACCATTTATCTGAGTAAAACTTCGCTATTTATTAGTTTTACAATCCTTACAAATCCCGTAAACCACAAAATTTACTTCAATTTTTTCGTAACCTTCAGGCAAAATTACCGGTTCAGGATGTTGGTCGTGAAGGCATTTTACTTCGTTACAATTCAGGCATTTAAAATGAAGATGATCCTGTTTGCTATCCTTGATGTCGTTGGGACTTACCGGCAGAACGTATTTTGAATCCTGGTTATCAATATAAATTTGATGAAGTATGCCTTTATTGGTTAAAATCTTGAGGTTCCTGTAAAGTGTAACCCGGTTATAATGGCTTTTTAACCGGATTTTTATTTCATTCATTGATAATGCCAGCTTGCTATCTTTCAATATATCAAGAATTTCCGTCCTGATATTTGTATGACTTAACCTGAATTCATGCAAGAGTTTTTCTGTCTGTATCTTCATGATTTTTGCAACATTGTTGCAAAAATAATACTTTTTGCTGTCGGATTTGTTTTTTTTATTCACCCTTTCCAAAATCTTTTGCTTTACACATCTCAAAATGGCTATTTTTGTTTGCTTTTTCTTTAAAAAAAAATAAAACACAATAGCGAAGTGCAGAGCGCTCTGCGCAAAGCGCTTAGCGAAATTCATAAATCACAAATCATGAAGTGCAGAGCACTCTACGCAAAGCGCTTAGCGAAATTAACAAATCATAAATTTAAAATTATGTTTAATTCCGAAGTTTACAAAAGCCGCCGTGAAGCCCTCAAAAGCCTGTTGAAAGAGGGAGTAGCCGTTTTTATGGGTAATGTTGATTCACCGATGAATTATCCCGGCAATACCTTGCATTTTAGGCAGGACAGCAGTTTCCTGTATTTTTTTGGCCTCGATATGCCAGGTTTGGTTGGCATCATTGATTTTAATGAAGGCAAGGATTACATTTTTGGCGATGATATTGATATTGACGACATTATCTGGATGGGGCCACAGCCATCCATGAAAGAAAATGCTGCGAAGGTTGGTGTTGAAAACACTTTGCCGGTTAAGGATTTATCCGGTTTCATCGAAAAAGCCAGGATATCAGGGAGGAAAATCCATTTCTTGCCTTTGTACCGTGGCGAAACAAAGATTTCATTTCAGGAGTTTTCGGGGATTGGCATCGCAGATCAGCCAAAAAACCTTTCAGTCGAACTGATAAAAGCCGTGGTTAGTCTCCGAAATATCAAAGATAATTTCGAAATTGAAGAACTCGAAAAAGCTGCAGCCATCGGCTATCTGATGCACGTTACATCAATGAAAATGGCTAAACCCGGTATTCTTGAACGCGAAATTGCCGGAACCATCGAAGGTATTGCCCTCGCTCATGGTGCCATGACTTCGTTTCCGGTAATTCTATCGCAAAATGGCGAAACGCTTCATAATCATGATCATAGCCAGATTCTCCAGAAAGGACGGTTGATGGTTACCGATGCCGGCGCCGAAACCATGATGCATTATGCCAGCGATTTTACTCGGACTATTCCGGTAGGTGGGAAGTTTTCGCAAAAGCAAAAAGAAATTTACCAGATTGTACTAAATGCCAACAATACGGCCACGGCCGCCATTAAGCCAGGCGTGACTTACCAGAGTATCCATTTATTGGCTGCAAAGGTTATTGCCACCGGCCTCAAAGAAATTGGTCTGATGACCGGTAATGTAGATGAAGCCGTTAAAGCAGGTGCTCACGCGATGTTTTTCCCACACGGGCTTGGCCACATGCTTGGTCTGGATGTTCATGATATGGAAAGTCTGGGTGAAAATTACGTTGGCTATGATGAAGAGGTTACCCGGATACAACAGTTTGGAACCGCCTACCTCCGCCTGGGACGTAGGTTGCAACCTGGTTTTGTGCTCACCAACGAACCCGGGATTTATTTTATCCCTGCATTGATCAATCTTTGGAAAAATGAAGGCAAATTCAAGGAATTTATCAACTACAATAAGGTCGAAGAATACATTGGATTTGGAGGTATCAGGCTCGAAGACAATATTTTAGTTACCGACAACGGTTGCCGGCTAATTGGAAAGCGGATTCCAATAAGCGTCGAAGAAATCGAAGAAACGATGACCGATTAATGTTTGATTAATATGATGAGTCTTTATATCAAAACAAAACCCCGCCTGAAGCGGGGTTTTGTGTTAAAATTCAATAAGTTATGTTGGCTGAGCTGATTCGGTTTTTACTCAGCGGCTGTATCGAGAATTCTCGAAAGTTCGATGGCTTTAAAAGGCTTGCTGATATAGTCGTCCATGCCAGCATCTAAGCATTTTTGCCGGTCTTCTTTCATGGCATTGGCCGTCATGGCAATAATCTTAACTCTTTTATTCAACCCTTCGGTTTTCTCGAATTCCCTGATGAGTTTTGTTGCTTCAATTCCGTCCATTATCGGCATTTGAACATCCATTAAAATTACATCGTACATATTTTGAGTGTGTAATTCGCAGGCAATTTTTCCGTTTTCGGCAATTTCGAGCTTATGACCCAGTTTTTTCAAAGTAGCTATTGCAACTTTCTGGTTAACAAGGTTATCTTCGGCAATTAAGATGCTAAGCTTATTTGCATCATCTTGTGTGTAAACAGCTTTTTCATCAATCAATTCGTAAGGTGGCTCCTTGCCAATATCGAGCGTAATTGTAAACCAGAAAGTGGAGCCTTTTCCAACTTCACTTTCCAACCCAATCTGGCCGCTCATCATTTCGATCAATCGTTTCGAAATTGGCAGCCCAAGGCCAGTTCCGCCATATTTTCGGGTTGTTGTGGTGTCGGCCTGAAGGTAATCAACAAAAATCTTTTCCCTGGCATTTTTCGGGATACCAATGCCTGTATCAATAATCTTAAAAAGGTACTTACGGATTTTGTTCTCCTGTTCATAGGTTTCAACGTCAATTTTTACAAAACCGTTTTTTGTAAATTTTATCGCGTTGTTGGTGAGATTAATCAAAACCTGTTTTAGCCTTATCGGATCGCCTTTGGCAAAAAGTGGCACCGATTCATTTATTGATGCAATTAAATCAATGCCTTTTTCGATAGCTTTTGGAGTGAGCAGCTTAATGGTCTCGTTTACAACATTATGCAGGTTAAAATCAATAGATTCGAGGGTGATGTGCCCTGCTTCAATTTTGGAAATATCCAAAATATCGTTAATGATGGCCAAAAGGTTGTTTGCCGAAAAATCAATAATGCTCACATAATCAAGCTGAGTTTCGTCGAGATTGGTGGTTTTTAAAAGGCTGGTTGTGCCAATGATGCCGTTCATCGGTGTTCTGATTTCGTGGCTCATGCTTGCCAAAAACTCACTTTTCGATTTGGTGCTGGACTCGGCCAATTCTTTGGCATTTCGCAGCTCCTCCTCCAGTAACCTCTCTTCTCTTTCCCGCCTTCTGGATGCTCTGCCTAGCCTGCGACCCTGCTCTGCGTCCGCCTGCCTGCCTGTCTGCATATTGCCTGCAGCAACGACACCCGCGTGCGCACCGCACCGCTGGGCGCCGCCCTGGAGGCTCAGGAGAAGGAAGCGGCGGACCCTGGCACTGCCAGCGGCGAGGG
>CAIYZW010000306.1 GCA_903930725.1 uncultured Bacteroidota bacterium | reverse complement strand
TGTAATTTGTACTTCGGGAAATGCTTTAAAGATTGTGGAATCGTTTCCGAAAGATGAAAAGATAATTTTTGCTCCTGATAAAAACCTTGGCGGTTACATTAACCGAATAACAGGACGGGACATGGTTTTGTGGGATGGAACCTGCGAAGTGCACGATATTTTATCAACCGAAGCCATCATAAATCTGAAAATTGAAAATCCTGATGCAAAGCTTATTGCCCATCCCGAATGTAAGGCGCAGGTTTTGGAATTGGCCGATTTTATAGGTTCAACCAACGAAATGCTTAATTTTACAAGAAAAGATGTTTCAAAAAAATTCATCGTTGCCACCGAGTCGGGCATTTTGCACCAGATGCGGAAAGACTCGCCGGGAAAGGAGTTTTTAATCGTTCCAACCAACGAAACTTGTTCGTGCAACGATTGTCCTTACATGAAATTGAACACGCTCGAAAAGCTTTATTTGTGCCTTAAGAACGAAAGCCCGGAAATAATTCTGGCAACAGAAGTAATCGAAAAGGCGAAAACTCCCATCAACAAAATGCTCGAAATTTCGAGGAAGGCCGGATTGATAAAATAGAACCTATTTTTTCTTTAATGCCTTTTGGATTGCTTTTTCAGCCAAAGGGTTCATTACATTATAACCGGATAAGTTTGGATGTACGCCATCTTCGGAGTATTCTTTTTTCAGGCCATTCCGTTCATCAGCCATGGGCGTAAAATAGTCGAGATAAACAAACCTGTTTTTTTCGGCGTAAGCTTTAATCCATTTATTGAGAGCTACAATTTTTTCGGCAGGTTTTTGTTCAGGGAACCAGGGATATTGAAACGCCGGAAGGACTGAAGAAAGCACGACTTTAATTCCGTTCATTTTAGCCAACTCAGCCATCGAAGCAAGGTTGTCTTCAATCATTTCGAGGGTTGCTGGTCCGGTGTTTCCGGCAATGTCGTTGGTGCCGGCCAGAATTACAACAACTTTTGGTTTAAGATTAATTACATCGGCACGGAATCTCACAAGCATCTGAGGTGTGGTTTGTCCGCTGATACCCCGGTTGATGTAAGGTTTTCCGGCAAAAAAAGCTGGACAAACATCACTCCAGCCATCTGTAATTGAGTTGCCCATAAAAACCACCCGGTTTTCGCCTTTACCGGGTAAACCAAGTTTTTCGTTGGCTTCGCGGTAACGGGCAAAATTTGGCCAGTCGGTTTTCATGTTCTCATATTGCGAAAGTTCCCACTCAGTAAGCTGTTTTAAGGGTTTGTCAGTTTTCAAATCCTGTCCATTTGCAAATTGACTCATAAAAACCAGAGTTAAGCTGATGCCGAAAATCATTGATATTCTTTTCATTTTATTATCGAATTTTAATTAAGAACATGTTGTGCCAGAACCTTTTGTAAATCGTAAATATTAACCGAACGGTTGAATTTCTTTTCGACACTTGGTAAAGTTTCGCTCGAAATCCAGATTTTCAGTTCGGCTTCAAGGTCAAAATGTCCGCTTGTTTCGATGCTGAATTTTGAGATGCTTTTATAGGCAACGGAAAGATATTGGATTTTTTTGCCGGTTATTCCTTGTTTATCAACCAGAATAAGCCGTTTGTTTGTAAAAATGAAAACATCGCGTAAGAGCTTAAAACCAACTTCAATAACTTCGTTTTCGCACAGCAGTTTTGAGTATTCATGGTTAAGTTCTTCCGGATTTGCAACGCCGGCATTGCCGAGCAGGCTTGAAAATAGTCCCATAATTTTAGATTATATTTTATTAAAAAGATGACTGATGAAATTTATTTTATTTTTCAATAAAACGGTATCCTGAAAACAGAAAATCAATGGATAACGCTTTGTGGTGCAATATTAATGAAATAATCGTTTTCAGATTTTCTATTCCTTAAAATTTGATTTTACAAACAGTGAAAATTGAAACGGTTTTAAAAATCAGAATTTTGGGAAGTTGTTCTAATTGATTGATTTAATTATTTTTAACAACAATGTAAATTTCATATTCCATTGATATTCAACACTCCGCTATTGTTAATGAGATAACAAATTGATAATTAATACTTTCATTCTAAATTTGAATTAGTTTTGCATCAATATGGAAAGGGGTTTCCTAAATTTTGAAGGAAAATGATTAAAAAAGTTTTGATTGCCAACCGTGGCGAAATTGCCATCAGGATAATTCGTTCTTGCAGGGAAATGGGGATTCTAACAGTTGCCGTTTATTCGGAATCCGACCGGACTTCGATGCACGTTAGAAATGCTGATGAGGCTTGGTTTATTGGTCCGTCGCCATCTTCGGAAAGTTATCTCAATATCGAAAAAATTATTGATGCAGCCAGGCGCTCTGGTGCGGATGCAATTCATCCGGGTTATGGTTTTTTGTCGGAAAATGCACGATTTTCGCAAAGATGCGCCGACGAAGGAATCATTTTTATTGGCCCATCACCGCACGCTATTTCGAACATGGGCGATAAAATTACTGCCCGTAAACACATGATTGCTGCGGGAGTACCGGTTGTTCCAGGCACAACAGAGGCAATTACCTCTGAAGAAGAAGCTTTAAAAACAATTAAAGAAATCGGACTTCCGGTGATGATTAAAGCTTCGGCTGGTGGTGGTGGAAAAGGAATGCGTCTTGTAAAGGAAGAAAAAGGCATAATTGACGGCATCAAAGCAGCTCGTTCTGAAGCGAAGGCAGCATTTGGTGATGATGCCGTTTACATCGAAAAATATATCGAATCGCCACATCATATCGAATTTCAGATTCTGGCTGACAAACACGGAAACACCATTCATCTTTTTGAGCGGGAATGTTCAGTTCAAAGGAGGCATCAGAAGGTTATCGAAGAAACTCCTTCGACAATAATGACCCCTGAAGTGAGAGATGAAATGGGAAAACACGCCGTGGCTGCAGCAAAAGCGGTAAACTATCATGGTGCGGGTACAATCGAATTTATTGTTGATGATAAGTTGAACTATTATTTTTTAGAGATGAACACACGGCTCCAGGTTGAGCATCCCATTACTGAGCGTGTTGTTGGGGTTGATCTGGTAAAAGAGCAGATAAATATTGCAAACGGCGAAGTTTTAAAACTAAAACAGGACGAATTAAAGCAGTTTGGACATGCTATCGAATGTAGGATTTATGCCGAAGATCCTCAAAAGAATTTCATGCCTTCACCAGGAAAAATAAAACACATCACCGAGCCTTTAGGTCTTGGTGTCCGTCACGATGGCTATGTTTACGAAGGTTACGAAATCCCGATTTATTATGACCCGATGATTTCTAAATTAATCGTTTGGGCAAAAACCAGAGGCGAAGCTATTGCCCGAATGAAACGTGCACTTTACACGTATAAAATCACAGGTATTAAAACTTCAATTCCTTTTTTAGCAAGAATTATGGAGTGCGAAGACTTCATTAAAGGGAATTATAACACGCATTTTATCGAGAAAAATCAGGATTTTCTCATGCAAAAGCAGCCTTGTGGTCGCAGATGCCAGGATATGGCATTAATTGCTGCATATATTCATTATAAAAATAAGCTTGATAATGCCAGCACCGGAACAAATGGCGATAATGAAGTAAATGCCTGGAAAGAATTTGGTAGGAAAAAGGGTGTTTCACGTTTTTAAATTAATAAATATGTCACTCGAAATAAAAATTGATGACCGGACGGCAAAAGTCCGGTTGATAAAGAAAGAAGGAAATATCGTTAAGGTTGAGGTTGATGATAGGATTTACGATTTGGATTTGATCATGGTCGAAAACGGCGTTTATTCGATCCTTTATAACAATATTTCGTACAATGTCGAATTAACCGAAAAGAAGGATCACCGTCATTTTAATGTTAATACACTTTACAATTCGTACGATGTTGAGATAATTGATGCTGAAGCAAAATACCAGATGGGACGGAGCAAAGAGGAGTTTGCGGATATACGTAAAATTTTCAGCCCTATGCCCGGAAAAGTTGTAAAAATTCCTTTCAAAGTTGGAGATTCGGTTAAGGCAGGCGAAACAGTAATTGTTGTTTCGGCAATGAAAATGGAGAGTGAATATAAAGTTCAAAAAGACAGGATAATTAAACAAAT
>CAIYZW010000305.1 GCA_903930725.1 uncultured Bacteroidota bacterium | reverse complement strand
GTTTTTAAAAACATTTATCGAAGGTTCATACGTAATAGGCGACGGAGGCTGGTTTGTTCCATCAACCTGCTCACAAGCAGCACTATGAAGGCTTTCGATGATGGCTCTGTTAGCTTTTTCGACGGTATTTGAACGAAAACCTGCCGTTTCGAGGGAAAAGTGTACAGCCACATATTTTTGAGATAAATTCAACTGTAGCGATAAGCTGCGCAGCAGGGTCGTTTTGCCGGTTTGTCGCGGGGCGTGTATCGTAAAATAATACTTATTTTCAATCAGGTCAAATATCAGTTTATTCAAGCCACGCAGCGGGTCAACCATAAAATGGTCGGTGGGATTGCACAAGCCGGTAACATTAAAAATCCTTTTCATGAGTCATTGTTTTCTGCAAAAATAAAGAATAATGGTTTCCTGACCTGCAATTGTTTTGGATAAATCATCTTTGAGCATTGGCTTTTCTGCGGCACGGCTACTCAAGGGTAATTTGCCCGGCACCCCGAATGCAACAATGCAGCAAACCGCAACAAATGGTGTTATCATTGCATGGGAAAATGTTGCGGGAGCAAAAGGAGCCAAAGATTCCGACATTGCAGTTGTTTTGCTTTTTGATCCCATCACAAAATACGTTGCCTCATTTACCAACGGCGGAAAAAGAGCCGACGGACAAGCCAACATTATTCTGCCAGAAAATACCGGTAACAAAAAACTTTATGGCTACCTGTGTTTTATCAATAAAGTAGTGCTAGCCGGCAAACTCAAACCTGAAAACATTTCGGATAGCTGCTTTTGCGGGGTGGTGGATGTTGGGGGGTAGAAAGGGAATGAAGGTGTTTACGGGGTCATTTCAACCGATTATTTTGGATGCTGTTGAGGGTGTATCGTAAATTGGTTTAGCTAAAAGCGTTTTACCTTTTTTAGAAGGAATACACATTTTACAAAAAATTACTTCATAATCAGATACTAAAGAGAATTCTAATTTTTAAGTTTAATTTTGGCTTAAAGAATTGATATTCTTCAACATCCTAAATCGGGAAATCCATAATAATTAAGTTCTCTTGGAATATTTTTTTGTGTGCAGGTAGATTGCATAGCACCGACACACCTTTGTCCGGTCAACAACGAATCAAAATTTCATAGAATAAAACAAACTCGCATGAGGACAGAACAAGACAATTCAAAAAATTATGGCGAACTTCTCCGGACTCTTCAATGGCAGGAAAAAAGAAAGCAAATTCTCAAAAGGGATAATTATCAATGCCGGAATTGTGGTTCAGCCCATGGACTCGAAGTTCACCACCGGCAGTACCATAAAATCAAACGCATTAATGATTTCCGCAAACCCTGGGCATATCACGATAGCAACCTTGTGACTCTTTGTTCCAGGTGCCACCAGGTAGGACACAAAAAATTCACTGTTCCTGTTTTTAATGTTTAACCAATAAATCCAATATTATGAGCTGGTTTTCAAAATATTTAGGTACGACAAATAAAGAAGTAGCAAGAAACAACAATCAGAGCACAGAAACCTTGGCTACTGATGATGTAGATGTCCTTGAGGGCCTTTTTGTAAATAACAATCCTCCAGTTCAGGCCCATGATGCCTCACTCGAGAATGGTTCTACCCTTAAGGCCTATCTTGAGCAGGATTTTGCAAGAAAAGGCTTCGATGATGGTTATAATGGGCATTCTTCAGAATTGCTCGAAAACAAAATTCTGAGTATTAAAGCAGATTTTAGGTTTAATCTCAACCTCAAAATTGATGCTGCTCGGCAGGAAG
>CAIYZW010000304.1 GCA_903930725.1 uncultured Bacteroidota bacterium | reverse complement strand
GTGGTAGTATGGGGCAGAGGTATTTACTATATTTTTGCCAAATGTATTACAGTTCATTTATGGGTGAAAATCAAAAAACAGGTAAGCTTCCGGCATACTGACTATTGATGGAAATTTATCACTATAGGTGTTTTCAAACGGAAAAATCTCACCATGCCTAAAGCGTGGGTAGGTTTGCGATAATAAATCAAAATAATGAGGAATTCCCTTTTTCTATTGATAATGATGCTTCTGGCTTTTGTCTTTGTGGCACAATCTCAGGATGTTGTTGAAACCGAAAGCCGGCAGATGATTGCTTTGCATGAAAAACGGCTCAAAATGCAGCGGGAATTCCAGCAAACAGGTTTTGCCGGGCAGAATATCAACATCAGTTATCAGCGGGCCTATTGGGAAATTGATCCGGCTGTGGTTTATATCAAAGGCGAAATTTCAACTTATTTTAAGCCGGTTATTGATGGAATTACTTCGATAAGTTTCGATTTATCGGACAGCCTGATTGTTGATTCAGTTTTATATCATCACGAAAAGACAACATTTCAATGGACAACACCAAATCAGGTAGAAATTGTTTTTGAACCCCCTTTAAATATTGGAATAACCGACTCCGTAACGGTTTTTTACCAGGGAATTCCGCAACATGGAAACGGCCACGGCTCTTTCGAGCAGGGCTTTCACGATAATTATCCCATCGTCTGGACATTTTCGCAGCCATATGGTTCGGGCGACTGGTGGCCTTGCAAAAACGACCTTTCCGATAAAATTGATTCGCTTGATATTTTCGTAAAAACGCCGCTTCCAAATCACGTTGCTTCTGTTGGTATTTTGGTTGATTCGCTGACCAAAGGCGATTTTACAACCTGGCATTGGAAGCATCGTTATCCCGTGGCAGCCTGTCTGGTTGGCATTGCGGTTACAAATTATGTCTCGTTCAGCGATTTTGTTGAAATTGAAGGCAAGCAACTCGAAGTCCTCAATTATGTTTATCCCGAAGAACTGGCAACTGTGCGGAACCAGGCGGCGGGCGTGCTTCCTGTAATTCAGCTCTTCAGTGAACTTTTTACGCCTTACCCTTTTTTGAACGAAAAATACGGTCATGCCATGTTTGGCCATGGGGGAGGAGAACAGGTTCAAACCATGAGTTTTATGGGGGCTTTTACGCACGACCTGATGGCCCACGAGTTGGCTCATTCGTGGTTTTGCAACGATATTACCACAGCCTCATGGCACGAAATATGGCTCAACGAAGGCTTTGCAACCTATTGCAACGGTTTGAGTTTTGAACATTTGTTCGAAGGATATTATTGGCCAATCTGGAAAAACAACACCCTCAACGCCATTATTTCGGAGCCTGACGGATCGGTTTACGTTTATGACACCACATCGGTAATGAGGGTTTATAATCCAAGATTAACTTATCACAAAGGGGCTTATCTGGTTCACATGCTCCGGTGGGTTTTGGGTGATGATGATTTTTTCCAGGGCGTCAAAAACTATCTCAACGACCCCGATCTGGCTTTTGGATTTGCCACAACACAAAACCTGAAAGACCATCTGGAAGCTACCAGCGGTATGGATTTGACCGGCTTTTTTGAGGATTGGCTCTACGGCGAAGGTTTCCCATCTTATTCGCTAATTTGCAATACATCGGCTGATGGAAAAATAAGTGTCGTCATTAATCAAAATCAATCACATCCTTCCGTTGATTTTTTCGAAATGCCTGTCCCGGTGAGGTTTTATGGTGATGGAAAAGATACAACAATCACTTTTGATCACCGGTTTTCGGGTCAGGAATTTATAATTGACATTGGCTTTGCGCCTGATTCAATGGCCATTGATCCCGAAAAGTGGCTCATTTCCGGAGG
>CAIYZW010000303.1 GCA_903930725.1 uncultured Bacteroidota bacterium | reverse complement strand
CGGTGTATTTTGGTGGTTTTAACATGCCATTTATTGACCAGCTTGGATTGCCTCCGAATATTTTAACCTTGCTGGGAACCTTCTTCTTTTTTATGAAGATTTTCTTTTTTATCTTCCTGTTTATGTGGATAAGATGGACTTTGCCGCGTTTCCGCTACGATCAGTTGATGAACCTGGGGTGGAAAGGACTGATTCCACTATCAATTTTTAATATCCTTGCCACAGGTACTTTTTATTATTTTTTTGAGCTCACTTAAACCAAACCTGGATGCAAACGCTCACAAACAGATCGAAAGTGGTTTCTAACAAGAAAATGACCTTCATGGAGAAAATCTATCTGCCTGCTGTTATAAAAGGTATGTACATCACCATCAAGCATTTTTTCAGGAAGAAAGCTACTATAAATTATCCGGAACAAACCCGTGACTTTAGCAAGGTTTACCGTGGCCAGCATGTTCTAAAACGCGATGAAAAGGGACGCGAACGTTGCACAGCCTGTGGTTTGTGCGCTGTCGCCTGTCCTGCCGAAGCCATTACCATGATTGCTGCCGAACGCAAGCCTGGCGAAGAGAATTTGTACCGTGAAGAAAAATATGCTACAGTTTACGAAATAAACATGTTGCGATGCATTTTCTGTGGCGATTGTGAGGAAGCCTGCCCAAAAGAAGCAATCTTCCTGACCGACAGGATTGTGGCATCAGAATATGAACGCGAACCTTTTATTTATGGCAAAGATATTTTGGTAGAGCCGGTTGATCCCGATAAACGGATTGACATTTCAGCCAGACAAACAGATAAAGTACTCGAATTTAAAAAGAATAAGCGGCTTTCGCACAACAAATAAAAAGGCAAAATAATGACATTCCTATTTTATTTTCTTTCGGCAATCATGATTATCAGTGCGTTGTACGTTGTTTTCTCAAAAAACCCGGTCGACAGCGCTATTTACCTGATTATTTGTTTCATCGGCATGGCCGGCCAGTACATCCTGCTGAATGCTCAGTTTCTGGCCGTAGTTCATGTGATTGTTTACACAGGTGCTATCATAGTTTTATTCCTTTTTGTAATTATGCTGCTTAACCTGAACAAAGAAATCATTCTTCAAAAGTCGAAAGTGACCAGAATCTCGGCAGTAATAACCGGTGGAATATTTTTCTTAGTCATGATAGCAGCAACCCGTCAGGTATTGGAAATCCATGCAAGGTATCCATTCGACAGCAAAATCGGCCTGGTTTCTGAAGTCGGGAAAACCTTATTCCATGAATTTCTGTTGCCCTTCGAAGTCTCCTCTGTTTTGTTTATTTCAGCAATGATTGGGGCAGTCATGTTTGCGAAAAAAGAAATTTAGCAGTTTTGGGTTATGAATTATAAACGATAAGTTATGAGTGAGAAGAAGAGTGTGCTAAAAGATAAGAGTTTTGCTTTTGCGGTTCGGATAGTCAGGCTTTTCCAGTATCTGAACGAAACCAAAAGGGAGTACATTTTAAGTAAACAATTGTTGAGAAGCGGAACAGCAATCGGTGCGCTGGTGCATGAGGCTCAAAACGCTGAAAGTACAAATGAT
>CAIYZW010000302.1 GCA_903930725.1 uncultured Bacteroidota bacterium | reverse complement strand
GCGATGGCTCAACCTATCCAAAATACTTTCATTCGTTGTATTTTGAGGTCTCACGTACCAACAAAGGCGGCGGCATCAACCAGTTTTTTTATGATTCCGAAAAACTGCTCCACGGTCTCAGGGTAACCGCCGATGCTACTTATCTTACCGAAAAAGCCCTCGATTTTTATGGTTTCAACGGTTATGAAGCAGTTTATAACCCCGACTGGGCGGATGATTCAAAAGATTCGACGATTTACAAAACCCGCATGTTTTACAGGCATGAGCGTAAATTGTTACGAATTGGCGGCGATTTACAGGGAAAATTTGGCATCGAGCACCTCAAATGGCTTGCAGGCATTGCTTTTATCCAGGCAAAAACCGCCCCGGTGGACATCAAAAAACTAAACAAAGGCCTGAGCGACAGCAAGAAATTGCCTGATGTCCCCGGGCTTTATGACGAATATGTTTCGTGGGGAATACTTGACCCCAAGGAAAAAGAAGGTGCCAATAGTCTTCTCCGCTTAGGATTAATCTATGATACCCGCGACAATGAACCAAACCCGATGAAAGGTATCTGGAGCGAAGTGGTTTTTGCATTTGCTCCATCATTTTTGGGAGATGGCGACTTTGGATTTGTGAAAATTGCAGCTGCACACAGGCAATATTTTACGCTGGTCAATAAAGATCTCTCCCTCGCCTACCGCCTGGCTTACCAGGGAACCATCGGCGGAAAAGTACCGTTTTATATGCAGCCGTACATGATAAATTCCTTTGCCCAAACAACCACAATTGACGGTTTAGGCGGTGCCAGAAACCTGCGCGGAATTATGCGAAACAGGGTTGTTGGCGATGGCGTGGCTTATGGAAATACCGAATTAAGATGGAAATTTTACCGTTTTGGATTAATTAAACAAAATTTCTACCTCGCCTTAAATGCTTTTGCCGATGCAGGAATGGTGGTCCAAAAAGTTGATATCAATAAAAGCGGCATTCCTGGAGATATTGACCAATCCCAATATTTCAGCGATGGCCCCGAAAAACTTCATGTTTGCCTCGGCGGTGGTTTTCGCGTGGTGATGAACCAAAACTTTATTATTGCTGCCGATTTTGGTACAGCCCTCGACAAACGCGATGGCACTACCGGGATTTACATCGGCTTTGGCTATATTTTCTAAAATTGAAAACTCTTTCCTTTTTCTGACTTTGGATAAATTTTAAAGAATCCCAATGATCGGAAAGCCTATTTTTGCAAAAATTTTTTACAATGACAGGTATTAAACTTCTTGCTTTTAACGGCGCACCAGCCCACCTTTTTACAAACGGCAAAAACCGCATTTATCAACTTTTTCCGAATGAGGAATTCGATTTTGAAACGAATAAACCCGACATCCTGTTTTTCCTGAGTGGCGGCTCAGAAATGGAAGCCCTCAAATATGCAAAATCACAAAAAAATTTATTGCTGGCAGCCTTCGAAGAAAATAATTCGTACGCAGCTGCCACCGAAGTTAAAGCCCATTTTGATACAATCTGGCAGGATTGCCAGCTTGTTGATCTGAAAAATGAAACCGACCGGCAATTAATCGCGGATTTTATCTCAGCCAAAAAAGCAGCTTCCCGGTTAAACGTCAAAAGGCTGGGATTGATTG
>CAIYZW010000301.1 GCA_903930725.1 uncultured Bacteroidota bacterium | reverse complement strand
GCTAACCTGGTACAGCCTAAATTGTACCAGGTTTTTTTGTGCTATTTTTGCCTTGTCGAAAATAAATCTGGTATTCGTGCATTCCTTATTTTAGGATGATAGAAAAAGCTATTTTTATAAAAATTTCAAACCGAAGAATTATGATCAGGAAAACGGAAAAAGCAGAGAAGGTGGCCGAAAAGTCAAAATCTGCTGTAAAAAAAGGGGTTGCACCCAAAAAGATTTTCGTGCTCGACACTTCGGTTATTCTTCACAACCACAACTCCATCAACAATTTTGATGATAACGATGTGGCCATCCCGATTACGGTGCTCGAGGAACTCGACAATTTTAAAAAAGGCAACGACACCATCAATTTCGAGGCCCGCGAATTTATCCGCATCATGGACCGGCTTTCTGATCATGCCTCGCTGCAAAACTGGATTCCGCTGGGAAATGGCGGCAAGGGAAGTTTTAAGGTCGTCATCAACGAACGAAGCGGCCTCGATGCCGAAAAAATATTTGGCGAACACAAAGCCGATCACCGGATTTTGAATGCGGCACTTGCCTTAAAAGAAGAATATCCCGACCGGAAAATAGTGATGGTGACCAAAGACGTGAATTTGCGGATCAAGGCAAAAGCGCTGAATCTTACCGCCGAAGATTTCCTTACCGGGAAAATCCAGAATGTTGATTCATTGTACTCAGGAATCAGCCGCCTCGAGAATGTGAGCAAAGCAGGCATCGAAAGGCTTTATGCGGAGGGTTTGTGCGAACTGAAAGACGTTGGAATTGAACAACCCATCCCAAACCATTTTTATATTTTCCAGAATAATGTGTCTTCGGCGCTGGGCTATTACAATCCAAGAAACCAACTTATCGAGCGGCTTGATAAACATCCCGTTTCAAAAATCACGCCCCGAAACGCCGAACAGGTTTTCGCGCTTCAGGCTGTTACCGATCCAAACATCAGGCTGGTAACTTTGCAGGGAATTGCCGGAACCGGGAAAACCCTGCTGGCTTTGGCCGGCGCATGGGATCAGCGCCGCAATTACAAACAGATCTTTATGGCACGGCCTATTGTTCCGCTCAGTAATAAAGATATTGGTTTTTTGCCTGGTGATGCCAAATCAAAAATTGACCCTTACATGCAGCCTTTGTACGACAATCTTAAATTTATCCAAAACCAGTTTGGCGAGCACGACAAGGAATTTCAGAATATTACCGCCGCTCTCGAAAGCGAAAAATTAGTAATTCAGCCGCTTGCCTACATCCGCGGAAGAAGTATTTCGAATGTGTTTTTCATTGTTGATGAAGCCCAAAACCTGACGCCGCACGAAGTAAAAACCATCATCACCCGCGCCGGCGAAGGAACCAAAATTATTTTTACCGGCGATATTTACCAGATTGATACGCCTTACCTCGATGCCCAGAGCAACGGCCTTTCGTACCTGATTGATCGCATCAAACACCACGAACTGTACGCCCATGTTCGTCTCGAAAAAGGTGAGCGTTCCGAATTAGCTAATTTAGCAAACCAACTTTTGTAAATTTTTTATCTATGAAATACACATCATGCTTCCTGGTTTTTTGCCTTTTTGTTTTTTCACTTTTGGGATGTGTTGGCCCACCCGAAAGGAACGACGAGCAATCTACCAGCCAAAAACCTCAGCCGGTCGTTCAGCCGGTGGAGCAAAAGCCAGCAGTTGAACCGGCAGCCGCGGCAACCGAAAATTCCCCTGACAATCTAAACACCGAGGTCGGGGCAAAATTTCAAGAGACAAAAATAATCTCGGTTTATCTCCCTAAAATTGCCCAAAAAAACACACCCATGCCGGTGGTTTTTATTTTCGATCCCGGCGCCAACGGAAACCTGCCGATTGGAATTTACCAGCCTTTGGCCGATAAATTTGGTTATGCGCTCGTTAGCTCAAATGTATCGAAAAACGGGCAGGAGATATCACAGGGCCTCGCCATTTTTAAACAGATGAAAAAAGAGTTTTCGGGCATGCAGACTATTGACGAAAAACGGGTTTATACGCTTGGTTTTTCAGGTGGGGCGAGGGTTGCAGCCTCAATTGCGATGACCGAAAAAAATATTTCAGGAGTAATCGGATGCGGTGCCGGATTGCCTTTTGGTGAAGAAAGTCCGGACACAAAATTCGATTATTTTGGAATGGTGGGAAACCAGGATTTTAACATGACTGAGTTGATCCGCCTCGACATTTCATTAAAAAAAGCGGGCTTCAACAACGATCTTTATGTTTACGACGGAAAACATGCCTGGCCACCCGAAGAAGTGATGAAAGAAGCCTTTTTCTGGCTCGAAACAAACGCCATGAAAAAACAAACCGCTCCCAAAAACGGTGAACTTATTACCGAAATCATGCAGTATTTCGACAAGTTAACCGCTGATTTAGAAAGAGAAAACCGGATTTATGACGCTTCAAAAGCCGCCGAAAGGGCTGTTTATTTTCTTAAAGGCCTTACGAATATTACAAATAGCGAAAGTCGTTATAACACTTTGTCCGCCGATTCGCGCTGCAAAGCGCAATTCGAGAAAAAAGTCAAAATCAGGCTGGAGGAGATGGGTGAGCAAAATAAATTACTGGGTTCGTTTACCACCATGGATGTAGCCTGGTGGACCCAAACAGTGAATGAGCTTAATAAACCTCTCGACGATCTTGAACGGCAAAATATGAACCGCCGGCTGATTACCTGGTTAGGTCTGGTGGCTTATCTTTCGTCGAATAATGCGCTCAAAAAAGGGCAAACTGATGTTGCCGGAACATTCCTCGAAATTTATGGTACGCTCGAACCCGCAAATCCCGAACGTGCCTATCTTGGAGCGGTTTTGCAGATGCAGCTCAACAAGCCCGACGATGCCATCGGATTTTTGAAAAAAGCTGTAAGCCTGGGTTTCAAGGATAGCCAAAGAATGTCGCGGGATACGGCTTTTATTGCTTTGCAAAACCGAAATGATTTTAAAAACCTGTTGCAAGGCTCGAATTAAGGGCAACTGCCTAATCCTGGTTTTT
>CAIYZW010000300.1 GCA_903930725.1 uncultured Bacteroidota bacterium | reverse complement strand
TTGATCTGAAAAATGAAACCGACCGGCAATTAATCTCAGATTTTATCTTAGCTAAAAAAGCAAGTTACTGGTTAAACGGCAAAAGGCTGGGATTGATTGGTGAAGTTTCGGATTGGCTTGTGGCTTCTGATATTTCGGCTGAAACGCTTGCTTCGAAAACCGGGATCGAACTGGTTAGAATTCCATGGAACGAAGTGCGCGATTATAAAGATTTTACGCCAACTCCTGATTTTTTAAAAACCTATAAAACTGATGGCGATTTTAATATTACCGATGCCGGAAATGTCCACCAGGCGTTGGCTGAAACCATCAAAAGCAAACACCTTGATGCCATCACTGTTGAGTGTTTTTCGCTGGTAAAACAGAATTCGGTGACGGCCTGCCTGGCTTTATCAAAATTTAACGACGACAATATCCCGGCGGGCTGCGAGGGCGACCTGGCTAGCATTACAGGAATAATGATTGCAAAAGAAGTTACCGGAATTATTCCCTGGATGGCCAACACCGTAAAAGTTGATGCCGAAAGTGCAAAGTTTGCCCACTGCACCGCTCCTACTAAGTTGTTATCTGAATTTAAAATCGACACCCATTACGAAACCGGACTTGGAACTTCAGTAAAAGGCCTGTTTGGCAGCAACGAAGTCACAATTTTCAGGATTGACAGCCTCATCGAAAAAGCATTTTTAACCTGGGGAACCATCATTTCGAGACCAGAAAGCAAAGATGCCTGCCGCACTCAGATTGAAGTAAAGATTTCACAAAATGCAGCAGCAATCTTAAAAAATAAACCTCTAGGAAATCATCATCTTATCATTCCGGGAAATCAAATCCAAAAGTTGAAGATGTTCTGTAAGTTAAAAAATATTCGGATTTTAACGGAATAAATACGGATGCTCGAAAAAACCTACCAGGTTTTCAAAACCTGGTAGGTTTAAAAATTCAAGAATTTACCAGTTAACCACCAGGTTTCCATTTCCATTCGGAATTACGATACCTGGGCAGGTGATTGTTGAAGGATGGCCTTCGACAGGTTTTTCGGCTGCCATCTGGAAATTCATTTTGAGATATTCAATTTTGACAGGCTTTCCGGCCAGTTTTACGATGTTTTCGATTTCATCAAAACCATGAAAAACCAGTTGGAGATATTTAAATTTACTGTCGGCCTGGCCTTCTTTTTCTTTAAAAACCACTTCGTTAATGCCGGGTTTGTAAATGATTTTCCTCAGAAAAAAATTCCCGTTTTCGTATTGATAAGTCGTTCCGTCGTCTTCGTAATAATCGAATGATAAATCAACATTTCCACTGTCTTTGTATAGATGCACAAACAGCGTGTCCGAAGGTTTCTGATCCGTGAACATCACCGGCGATTGCATCGGAATGATGCTTCCTGATTTCACAAAAACCGGCAATTTTTCAATCGGACATTCGGCATTTATAACTTTCTTACCATCAAACTTTTCATCCGTATAAAAATCGAACCAGTTGCCTTCCGGCAGATAAGCCTTCACTATTTGTTTGTCGCTTTCGACGGGGATAACCAACAACGACGGCCCAAACAGGAATTGGTGCTGGAATCCAGGATCGTAAATTTTTTCGTCGAAAGTGTAATTAATTGCCAGGCTGCGGCTCATGGGCTGGCCATTAATTGTTGATTGGTGCATCCCACAATAAATGTAAGGCAACAAATTATACCGGAGCTGGATGTAATTTCGCGAAATCGCTTCAACATTTTCGCCAAATACCCAGGGTTCGGCGCTTAGCGTGTTCATCGAAGAATGGCTGCGGTAAAACGGCGTAAAAGCGCCAAGTGTAATCCAGCGGGCAAAAAGTTCGGGTGTGGCATTTCCCTGGAATCCGCCAACATCGCTACCTGTAAACGACACTCCCGACAAGCCCAGGCTGTTTACTAGCCTCACGCCAAGCATCATGTGGTGATCAGTGGCGTGGTTATCGCCAGTCCAGATGGAAGTGTAGCGCTGCAAACCGGCAAATCCGGCGCGGGTAATAATAAGCGGACGACGGCCGTTCATCAGTTTTTTGATTCCTTCGAAAGTACTGCGTGCCATTTCCATTCCGTAAACATTTTTAGCCTGTCGGTAAGTAGTTTTGTTACCTTCCCAGTTAAACTCGATCAAACTCGGCGGCCGCTGACCCCAGGTTGCGATTTCATTCATGTCATTCCAGAAACCTTCAACGCCCAAATCAACGTAACCTTTAAATTTTTCGCCCCACCAGGTCCGTACTGTTGGTTTGGTAAAATCCGGGAAATGACACCAGCCCGGCCAAACCTGGGCAGTCCAGAATTTCCCGTCAGGGTATTTCACAAAATAATCGTTTTTGATGCCTTCTTCGTAAGCCTGGTAACCTTTTTCGACTTTAATACCCGGATCAACAATCACGGCCGTCCTGAAATTCATTGCTTTTAAATCGGATAAAAGCTTTTTCGGATTTGAAAATGTTTTAGGATTCCAGGTAAAAATCTTGTAAGAATCCATGTAATCAATGTCGAGATAAATCACATCAATCGGGATATTTTTTTCGCGGAAAGTGCGGGCAATACCTAAGACTTCGGTGTCGGGGGTATAACTCCATCGGCACTGCTGATAACCCAAAGCCCAGATCGGAGGCATCTGCATCCGGCCGGTAAGCCAGGTATAGGATGTTATGATATCGGCCAATTTGGAGTGATAGATAAAATAATAATCCATCTCGCCATCGTCGGCCGAGAAAAATGAAAAACGGTCGCTGGAAGCGCCAAAATTAAAGATCGTCCGGTACGAATTATCTAAGAAAATCCCGTAATTGAGGTTGTGATGAATGCCCATGAAAAAAGGTATCGAAGCATAAATCGGGTCGCTGTTGTTGTCGTAGTTCGGATTGTCGGTATTCCAGTTGATGTATGCGCTGCCGCGACGGTTCAGATCACCGGTCTTTTCGCCAAGACCAATAAATTTCTCGCCTTCCTGCAAAACTTTATAGGTACAAACTTCGGAACCAGCCCATGATGTTCCAAAAGCAGGATCATCCTGGCTGATAACTTTGCCATCTTTTGTTTTGAAAGTAAAACGCACCGGATTTTTAGTAACCTGTAAAATCAAAGAATCTGTACTAATGATAAATTCCTTGTCATTTTCAGCATAATCAAAATTTCCACGGATTGGTTCGCCAACAACAGCGTACGAAAGCTCAGGTCCAAATTGTTTGGCAATCCTGAGTCTGATAATATTTGGCGAATAAATCGTTGCAACGGCGGTGCCATTGGTTGTTTTAAAGGTAAAGGTTTGTTTTGTTTTGTTTTTATCAATATTTACAAGATTTCCGAGACTGTTGTTCATTTGATTTTGTGAGAAAAGTGTTGTAACCGCCATTATGAAGGCCACAACAAGGATTGATTT
>CAIYZW010000299.1 GCA_903930725.1 uncultured Bacteroidota bacterium | reverse complement strand
GTCGGCCTGCTGGTAATTGTTGGTGACGGCCACCGAATAAAACTCACCCACCGAATGGTCGCCCATGAGGATGCAGCTTGGATATTTCCAGGTGATGGCCGAGCCAGTTTCAACCTGCGTCCACGAAATTTTGGAAGCAGCGCCGCGGCACATCCCGCGTTTTGTGACAAAATTATAAATCCCGCCTTCGCCTTTGGCATTGCCGGGATACCAGTTTTGAACGGTAGAGTATTTTATTTCGGCATCTTTCATAGCCACAATTTCCACAATGGCGGCGTGCAACTGGTTTTCGTCGCGCTGAGGCGCGGTGCAGCCTTCCATGTAGCTGACGTAGCTGCCTTCGTCGCCAACGATGAGTGTGCGCTCAAACTGGCCGGTATTTGCAGCATTTATCCTGAAATAGGTTGATAATTCGACCGGGCAGCGCACCCCTTTTGGGATGTAGCAAAATGAACCATCAGTAAAAACGGCCGAATTGAGTGCCGCAAAATAGTTGTCGGTGTAAGGAACCACCGAGCCCATGTATTGTTTTACAAGGTCGGGATGGTTTTGAACCGCCTCGCTGAACGAACAAAAAATGATGCCGAGCTTGCTTAAAGTGTCGGTAAAAGTGGTTTTTACCGAAACGCTGTCAATTACGGCGTCAACGGCCACGCCCGAAAGGCGTTTTTGCTCCTCGAGGGAGATGCCGAGTTTATTAAAAGTGTCGAGTAATTCGGGGTCAACCTCATCGAGGCCAGCCAGTTGTTTTTTCTTTTTTGGGGCCGCATAAAAAATAATTTCGTTGTAATTGATGGGCGGATGATGAAGGTGCGCCCAGTTTGGCTCTTTTATCGTAAGCCAGTGGCGGTAAGCCTTTAGCCGGAATTCGAGCATCCACTCGGGTTCATTTTTTTTGGCAGAGATAAAGCGGATAATATCTTCGTTCAGACCTTTGGGGGCCATGTCCATCTCGATATCCGTGTAAAACCCGTATTTATATTCGCTTTTGGTAACTTCGTCGAGTATTGTGTTTCCGTCTTTTTCCATAGAAAAAATAAAATTAACGCCGGAATTCAAAATTTAGCCGGGGTGCAAAAGTAATTCATTTAAGTCTTTTAAGTACCGAATAAACATTTCATATCTTAAATAGTTCAGTGTAGGAAGTAATTAAGATACAAATGTAAATTACAGGTATTCAATAATTTAAAATGATTCCCGGCTTAAAGGATTTCGGAAAGGATGCTGTGTTTCTTTTTGAGTTGTTCAATAGTCAGGTCGAAATGCCTGATTTTGCGAAAACTGCGGATGATGAGGTATGTTCCTAACGAAAGGAAAGCCAGCAAAATAAGCATCAGCGGGAGGATAAGTTGAAGCACATCAAAAAAGTTGTAATAACCGGAGGTGGCAATTAAAACACTAAGTACGGAGATGGTAATTGTGATTACAGCAAGGCCGGTTCGTAGCACCGACAAAGAGGTGCGTTTTTCGGCCAAAAGTAATTGCACCTCATTCAGGAGGATTTGATCTGAACCGGTTTTCTTGCTATTTTCCATTTTCGACATACTAAACAGGAATTCCAAAAGTAGCCAATTTCTGGAATACTGAACTTTTTGGAGTTTTTCATCCCTAACAAAATTATCGCCCGGCTAAAATCCGCGGTATCTTAAAACATTCAACGATTAGATGGAAATCCGGTTTTTTGTGGTGTCGTAGAGCTGCCAGTATTTCTCTGGAGAACTGGTTTTTCTTCTAAAATGAACTTTTTGCGGCCAAATCCGTTTAAAATTTATCATAATCGAGGAGGAAATGTCATGAATTTCTTAAAGAAAACCATTTTGCCGGTATTGCTGGCAACCGTTTGGATAAGTTTATCCGAATTTGTGAGAAACGAAATTCTCCTTAAATCGTATTGGACAAAACATTACGAAAGCCTGGGTCTGATTTTTCCGTCGGAACCCATTAATGGCGCGGTTTGGGGGCTATGGTCGCTATTGTTTGCCATTGCCATTTTTAACATTTCCAAAAAATTTAATTTGCTACAAACCACTTTCCTGTCGTGGTTTGTGGGCTTCGTTTTGATGTG
>CAIYZW010000298.1 GCA_903930725.1 uncultured Bacteroidota bacterium | reverse complement strand
GCCCGCACCCATTCTGCATTATTACTTTCGGAGCAACACAAAAATGCGTTAGCCGAAAAGGATCGCCAGCTTGCCGAAAGTGCACTGAACCTTACCAAAAACGATGCTTTTCTGAATAAATTTAAAAATCGGATGGAGGATTTGCTATTGGCTCTTCCTGACGACCAAATCCATCCAAAGGAAGAATTAGCCGCCATTATTGCCGACCTTGATGACCATTTTATTCAGGATGGCTGGCAACGTTTCCAGCTTTCGTTTGATGCGGTTCACAGCGATTTTGTACAAATTCTTGCCGAAGCCCATCCCGAACTAAGCCCGGCCGAGGTTAAACTCAGTATTTTTCTGAAACTTGGCATGAACACAAAAGATATTGCCAACTTGCTTTACCTCACCCCTGAAAGCGTTAAAGTTGCACGTTATCGACTCCGGAAAAAACTGGGACTTACCTTTCCGCATAATCTTCATAATTATTTGTCGGCCTTTTAAGGATATTTCAACCCCTCCGTCTCCTTTTCTCCGCATTCTCCTTTTTGTTTTATTTTTCGGCAATTTCTCCCACTCTCCCTTTCTCCCCGTCTCCCTTTCTCCCCGTCTCTTCGTCTCTTTGTCCTCCCTTGTGCTGAGCTTGTCGAAGCTTGTTCACCTTTTGCTTACCTTTTGGTTGCTTTTATTCCATTTTTTTTCTATACCATTGCAGCGGATTTTATCTGATGTTTTAGCCTTGCAGATTTTTAAACCTTGCCAGGAGTAAAGTTTCAGGTACTATTAATAAAACAGTTAAAAGACATTGAATTAAATTGCCAAATTAATTTATAGAGTATCAATTCACTAATAATTTACTAATGAAAAACTTTACAAAGTTCTTGTGTTCCTTAATCTTCCTGCTGGTTGCTTCCGGGCTGCTGGCGCAAACCGGCCCCACTGTTTACAACAATGGCGCGCACATCGTAAGCCAGAGCGGTACCTCCTGGGTGCTTTCAGGTGGCAGCTTTACGCTGAGAAGCGAAAGCCCCACCGACTTAGCCACCATGGCCAACCTGAAAATTCAGGCTGATGCCTCACTTACGCTCACTCCTGCAAGTTATCTTACGGTGAACGGTGCACTTACAAATGCAAAAGGCAGCGATGGGCTGATTTTGCAATCTACGGTTGATGGAACAAGTTCACTTATCCAGGCTACCAGCGGAGTTAATGCAACCATCCAAAGGTTCATTACCGGAAGTACAGGCCTTACAGCCAATACCTGGCATCTGGTTTCGGTGCCGCTTACCCCGGCAACAAACTCAACTTCAAACCTTTTTTTAGGAGCTTATGTTTACGATTTTAATGTTGCAGGAAATGCCTGGCATAGCCTGGGAAATTCGACAACCACTATTCTTGACGAAACCAAAGGTTACATGGTTTACTCGCCCGAAGCCACACACACCTACACCTTCGCCGGACCCATTAATGCAGGGAGTTTCAGCCCAACGGTAGTTTATGCCGGCGATGGAGATAATCTTGTTCCAAATCCCTATCCTTCGGCAATTGATTGGGGTGCCGCTTCAGGCTGGACAAAAGATCCTGCTAAAATTGCCAATTCGGTTTATATCTGGCCGTCAGGAGGAAGTAATTATGCCGCTTATGTTCTTGGAGTTGGCACCAACGGCGGTTCTCGGTACATTCCGTCAGGTCAGGCTTTCTTTGTAAAAACCATCGGCGCTTCTCCGGTTTTAACGATGACTGACGATGTCCGTGTTCACAACAGCAAGCCATTTTTCAAAGATGGCGAGGTCATTCCCGACTTGCTTCGCATCAGCGCTGAAGCCAATAATTTTAAAGATGAAGCAGTGGTTCGGTTTACCGAAAATGCCACAACCTCCGCCGATACCGACTTTGATGCCTGGAAAATGTATGGCACCGATGGTGCACCGCAACTTTACACCCTGGCCACCGATAACGAAATGCTGGCCATCAACAGCCTGCCTTACCTCGAAACGGCTTACACCGTGCCCATGAATTTTGAGATGAAGGCAAATCAGCCGGTAACTTTCACTTTTACAAATATCGAAAGTTTCGATGCCAGCGTGACTATCTTCCTTAAAGATGAACTCACCAACCAGACCGTCAATCTTCGCAACCAGCAGGTTTACACCTTCAACCATAATCCCGAAAATGGCGCTAACCGTTTTAAACTTGTTTTTGGAGGAACGATTGGTGTGGATGAAATTACTGCCGAAACCAACAAAATGTGGATTTCCGGAAACACACTTTACATCACAGCGCCTGAACTTACAGGACAAACTGCTTTGGTGGACATTTTCAATGTTTCCGGCCAAAAGTTGATAAGCCAAACGATTGTTTTAAACGAACTTTCGACCATGGAACTAAACAGTAAAGGTTTTGTGGTTGCAAAACTTACCAGTGGGCAAAAAGTATTAACAACAAAAGGAATTTTAAGATAAAAATCGGTTTCAAAACGCTGTCAGGTCTTACGACGCTGACAGGTTTTAAAATCCAACAACCTGTCAGCGTCCGCCAGCCGGCGAACCTGACAGCGTCAAAAAGAAAAGAATAAAAATTAATTAAATACCATATTACAATGAAAAAGATCATTTTACTTACCGTTTTTGCAGCAATCAGCAGTTTTGCACTTTTAGCACAGGCTCCACCCACACCACCATCAAGTGCCAACCAGGGTGGAACCGGCCCCGTTGGCGGCGGCGGCGCTCCCATAGGCAGCGGAATCGTTTTACTAATCTCACTGGCAGCCGGTTATGGCGCTAAAAAGGTTTTTACCGGAATGAATGCTGACAAAGAATAAATCTAAAAATAACACTCGGTTTAACTATCCTAAACTTAAAGAAAATGAGAAACTTTATTAAACTTTTCTTGGCAGCCTGCCTGCTCACAGTTTTTGCTCTTAGTTTAAATGCCCAAAGCGTGGGGATAAATGCTACCGGAGATGCTCCAAATAGTAAGGCCATTCTCGATTTAAGTTCAACTACCAAAGGGTTGCTACCTCCACGCATGACTGACGAACAAAAGTTAGTCATTACCAGTCCCCCTGCGGGATTGATGGT
>CAIYZW010000297.1 GCA_903930725.1 uncultured Bacteroidota bacterium | reverse complement strand
TACTTCAAAATTTACCACGGAGGCAAGAAAAAGAAAGAAGAATGGAATAGTGGAATGTTGAGGTCTTGGCCGAAATCCCGCTGCGGCGGGAGAAGAATGGAAGATTGGAGCGAAACCTACCAGGTTTGCAAAACCTGTGAGGTTTTCGAAAATATTTGCTCCTGATTTTAAAATTCTTTTGAACTTCTATCCTGAAAATGCTGCGAATCGCCCCAATCCCCCAAAGCAAGCTTACAACAGGCACTTTCGATACTTTGTTTTAAGCGCTGCAAACTCGATTCGGTTTCCTCGTGAATGTTGGGTTTGTTATCATAAAGTAAATAACCATCACCATATTTTAAAGGTGTGAGATTTGGCATAATTACGTTGGCTCCAACCTTTAAATCCATTTCGCGGCCTTGCGGGTGAAGCGTTTGCATGGCAGTAGTGGCAGCCATGTTTATTTTTGGCATCAATAATCTCAAAATCGCCACCATTTTGATGGATAATTCGAGCCGCTTTTCCTGCGAAAGTAAAAGATGGCGAAATTCATAAAGTGGCGTATTTTCATTTTCGATATAAGGCCCCATCCCAACCATATCAATATCATGGTTTTTGATGAAAAGCAGGTCGCTGGCCAGTTCTTCCAATGTTTGAAAAGGCAGGCCAATCATTACGCCTGTGCCAACCTGGTAGCCGGTTTTGCGAAGTAATTCAAGCGACAGGAGGCGGTTTTCATAGCTATGAAGTTCGTCGTTTGGATGAATTTTATGATACAATTCAGGGTTGGAAGTCTCGATTCGCAAAAGATAGCGTTGCGTACCACTTTCCCGCCATAGTTGGTAGGTTTCTTCGGTTTGCTCACCCATCGAAAGGGTCACTCTTAGTTTCCCTTCCGAAAGGTTCCGAATCTGCTTTAAAAGGTCGGCGATTTTCAAAATGAATTTTCGATCGCTTCGTTCACCGGATTGAATGACAAGCAAACCAAAATTCTTTTCAAAGGCTATTCGTGCAGCTTCAAAAACCTCTTCATCATTCAGCGTATAGCGCGAAATGGTTGAATTTCCGCACCTTAAACCGCAATAAAAGCAGTTTTTCGCACAAATATTTGAGTATTCAATCAAACCACGGTAATACACCTTGTTGCCAATATTTGCCAGCTTGACCTCGGTGGCTTTTTCGTAAAGCAGTTTCAAATCATCGCCTTCGGCAGCAAGAAGTTGGACGAGGTCGGCTTTCGAAAATTCTGTTTTATTTAAGATTTGAGAAAATTCCATGATTAGGTTTTAATGAGCAAATTTTTCCTTAGATGGAAGATTGCAACGGTAGAAATGATTGAAGTTTTCGCCAATTTCGCTGATTCAAATACTTGTTTAGAAAAGAAATTTCAAGTTAAAATTGCTTCTGTATTTATACCGAACTTCATCGTGGTTCTTCATTTATTTTTGATTGCTTCAATTTCTTGATTGGTAAGTCCGGTTAAATCTTCTATTATCGAAACCTCAAAACCTTTGGCAATCATTCCTTTGGCAATATTTCTTCGCTCTTCTTCAATTCCTTTTTCTCTTCCCTCTTCTCTGGCCGTATCAAACGAATTCTTCAAATCCCGGTAGTATTTTAAACTATCCTCATAATTTTGATATTCGAGCGGATTGAATTTCGCAATTTCAGCCGTTTCAAAAAGTTTCAGAAAAATGGTTTCTTTGAGCTTGTCGGGAATCCTATCTAATTTGTGGAGATTTTTAATAACGAAAAGCCATTTATCGAAGCGTGTTTCCAATTCGTCAATGCTTTTCTTAAATTTTGGCATTTCCAGATAAATGAAAGTCAATTTGTCGTAGAAAACTTTCCTGGTTACGATGTCCGAAAGTTTTACATCGTACCTGAATTTATCCGGATCATTTTTATCTTCATCAAAAATGAAATCCAAAATAGCGATTGTATAAACCTTTTTGAGTTCAAAATCCCACTCGCTGCCGGTTATTGCCTGGTCTCTGATAGGAAATGTTGAGTAATAAACCGTCCTGTCTTTGAAAAATTTTTGCTTGGTTTTTTGTAATTCGACAATGAATTTTTCCCCTCTTTCGTTGGTGCAATAAAGGTCAAAAATCGCTTTCCGGTTAAATTCGGTTATGGATAGATTTTCACTTTTCAAATAAGTTAGTTCGGTAATTTTTCCTTGTTCTTCCTTTAACAATTCGTTCAAAAAATCCAATAAAAGGTCTTTGTTTGGCTCTTCGACAAAAAGACGTTTAAAACCGTAATCGGTAAACGGGTTTATGTATTTTTCTCTAAATTCGATCATGATAAAATGCTTTTGAGCAAAGATACAATTTTTATTTTTCGAGGAATCCGATATTTAAAACTGGGGTAACTTTTAGCCTACAAAAACCGGTTTGATTGGTTTATTTCACCCACAAACGGAGCAACCGCCCGCTCATAAATTCCATGCATCCAGGCAATGGCCATCCCATAATTTGTAACAGGAATTCCGGCTTCGATGGCGGGCTTCAGCCGGTTTTTGATTTGCTGTCGTGTAATCATGCAGCCACCACATTGTATTACCATCGCAAAATCATGAATCGGACTTGGGAGTTCGTCAAGGCCGGCAACTACCACAAATTCGAGTTTTTTACCTGAAAAGTTGGTAAGCCACCTTGGAATTTTTATCCTGCCAATATCATCGCACGAAATCTGGTGGGTGCATGATTCCAGAATCAAAACACGGTCACCATCATTAAGTTTCGATAAATGTGGCGTTCCTTTCAGATAATTCTCAAAATCGCCTTTGTGCCGCGCCAGCATCACGCTGAAACCCGTCAACGGTATTTCGGGAGGAACCAACGCATTTACTTTCCCGAAAGCCTGGCTGTCGGTGACCACCAGCAC
>CAIYZW010000296.1 GCA_903930725.1 uncultured Bacteroidota bacterium | reverse complement strand
ATCAACCACCTTTTCGAGCGCATTGGTCATTTTTCCCATAGCCGAAATTACCACTATCAAATTTTCATCCTGGTAAAGATGAATTATCGAAGTCACATTTTTTATGGCTTCGGCGCTGTTTACCGAGGCGCCACCAAATTTAAAAACTCTCATATCACTGTTTTTGCTGCAAAAATAATCGAATTCGTTTCATCAGGTTGTGGCTTCCGTTGGCTTCTTCAAATACACGGTTTTAAAATAAGCACCAATTTCGGACGTTTGCTTTGAAAATTTCATTCGACCATCATTTGCTACCAGAAACATAAAGTATGAATGTTAAAAAGTATCGTGCACTCGTTCTGCTTTTCCTGATATTTGGCCTTTCGCCAACTTTAAAACCCCAACAGACCAGCAGCTACGATAACCCTGATGCTGCCTATCGTACAGGGCTCGACCTGATCGAAAAAAAGCAGTTTGGCGCGGCCGGACAGGTTTTCGGGAACCTGGTTCTTCAGTTGCCTTCCGGCGAAACGGTGATGCTTCCCGAAGCAAAATATTATGCTGCTTTTTGCGATTACAAACTTGGCCATCTGCAAGCAAGGGAGAAATTTAATGCATTTATTACCGAATTACCGAGCCACACCAAAACCAACATGGCAAAGCTGAACCTCGGCTTATTAGAATACGACAACCGTAAATACAAAGATGCCATCATTACTTTCGAAAAGATTGATAATTACCGCCTTAGCCCCGAACAACGCTCCGAATATCTTTACAAACTGGGCTACAGCTACCTTAAAACCGATAATTTCGTCAAAGCAAAAGAAGCATTTTTCGCGATCATAAATTCACCGGGACAATATCAGAATGCAGCTAACTTTTACTACGCTCATCTGGCTTACATGGACAAAAACTACGACCAGGCATTGCTTTATTTTAAGAAAGTAGAAAACGACCCGGCATTTGGCGAAATGGTTCCGTTTTATCTTTTACAGATAAATTACACCAACAAAAACTATGATGAGATTATTAGTATTGGTCCCGATTTGCTCAAAAACGAAAAAATAAAAGATAAAAAAAAACTTGCCGAAGCCAACCGGATTGTGGGGCAGGCATTTTATGAAAAAGCACAATATGCTGATGCCCTGCCCTTTTTTGAGAAATATGCAAAAACTTCCGGTAAAACGCTTTCACGCAGCGAAAACTACGAATTTGGTTATGCCAACTATAAAGCGGGGAATTATGAAAAAGCCGTTGATTTTTTCCAGAAAGCCATCAAAGATAAAGACCAGCTTACGCAGAGTGCGCAGTATTATCTAGCCGATTGCTACCTGAAAACCGGTCAGAAACAGTTTGCCCAGGGTGCTTTTTTTGCCGCCTCGCAGCTTACTTTTGATATGAAAATTGGTGAAGACGCGCTTTTTAACTATGCAAAACTATCGTACGAACTTTCATCCGACCCTTTCGACCAGGCCATAGGAGCACTCAGAACCCACATCAACGATTATCCTAACTCGCCCCGGAATGATGAGGCTTTAACTTATCTTACCAACCTTTTCCTCTCAACCAAAAATTACCAGTCGGCCATTGATGCCATCGAAAGCATCAAAGTTAGAAACGACGATTTACGCGCCGCTTATCAAAAAATTACCTTCCAACGCGGCATACAGTTGTTCAACACCAACAAGTTTGATGAAGCGCTTAAAAATTTCAAAAAAACCCTTTCGGTAAAATCCGACCCAAAAATTGCTGCATCAGCAAAATTCTGGTCGGCCGAAACCCTTTACAAAACCAAAGATTACTACAAAGCCATTGATTATTACGATGATTTTTTAACCACCCCGGGAGCTTCAAAAACCGATATTTATCCACTGGCAAATTACAATCTTGGATACATCCATTTTAACCTCGAACATTACGATGAGGCAATTGTGGCTTTCCGTCAGTTTTTGAAAAAACCGGGCTATAATGCCGATGCTTACGTTTCCGATGCACAGCTCCGAATTGGGGATTGTTTTTTTGTAACACAGGATTATCAAGATGCTATTGATTTTTACGATAAAGCCATCAGCCGGAATGTTACCGGGAGCGATTATGCCACCTATCAAAAAGCGCTTTCGCAGGGCGCTCTGGGGCAAAAAGATAAAAAGGTTGCCAGCCTTAAACAACTTTCAACCCTTTATCCAAAATCTGCGTACCTCGACGATGCTAGCTTCGAAACCGCACAGACCTATTTATTGCTCAACGATAATACAAACGCGCTTATCTGGTTTAACCAAACCATCGCAAATTTCCCCAACAGCAGCTATTTACTCAAATCGCTGCAAAAAACCGGGCTAATTTATTACAATCAAAACGAGTACGACAAAGCCATCGAAGCACTCAAAAAAGTAGTGACAAAATACCCTGGAACCAACGAATCGAAGGAGGCCCTTGCCACTATCAGGAATATTTATATGGACAAAAATGCGGTTGACGAGTATTT
>CAIYZW010000295.1 GCA_903930725.1 uncultured Bacteroidota bacterium | reverse complement strand
GTGCGGCCAGCAATCGAAGTTTGCCCGGTAATTACCGATCCACCTTTATAATTATTTGGTGGGTTTTGATCGAGATAACAGATGTTTGCCGACCAGTAACCACCATCCTGACGCCTGATTTGCGCCTGAACATGGGTGGAGGTGCTGTTACTCAGGTCAATAACCTGTGTGCCCCGGAAATCCTGGCGAAGCCAAAGATATTTTCCTCCCGAACTCATGGCAAAAAGGTTATCGGTTTCCTGAAAAGCATTTGACAAATGCCCGTTATCAATGGGAATCCTGTTGCCGTTGGTTGTGTTAATCCCGCAAATATCCAATGAGTAATTTGTACCAAAAGCACTTTCTGATGTTAATTTAGGGAATCTCGTTTTCCACCAGCAAAGCACCCTATCCATGTAATCAACCACCACGGGATCAGGAGGATAACCGCAGCCTTCGACTGGGCCGGCTGCAATTATTACCGAACTTTGTAAGTTTGAGGTGTCGAGGGCAAAAATGTGTTGCCAATCTATCGAAGCATGTGGCCAGTTACCATCATTATCGTAACCCTGCAGCCAAAGCCTGATATTATTTTCTTCATCATCAAGGGTTAGCGATGATTCCATCACTTCTTCCATCACATATTCGCTTCCCATCAAAGGCGTCATTGCCGAAGTGACATATAAAAATTCATTAAAAACCACCGGGAAAGTCATTCTGAACGACTGACCTCTAACCTGTTTTGAACCTTTGATTTCGCCCGTTTGCTGGCTCAGTGAATAAACCATCATATCTTCACAAGGAATAAATACCGACGAACCCGAAGCTGCAATTCCGCCGGTTACCTGTGCCGAAAGATTTTTCTGCCAGCGTAAACTTCCTGTTTGAATGTCGAAAGCTGAGGCTCGTCCTCTGTGATCGGCAACAAAAACGCTTTGTCCAACGATACATGGAGCAGTTGTAATGGCGTATTTCAGATTCTGGGTCCAGAGCGTGGCGCCGTCATCAACATCAAAAGCCTTTACAGTTCCGGCGACACCCGCGAAAACAACTACGCCATCGTTTACTGCGGCGGTGACCAGGATTCCTACCGAAACTTCAGACTTCCAAAGCGTTGTACCATCGAAAGCATTGATGGCATAAGCGCTGCCTTCCTGGGTTCCAAAGAAAACTTTTCCATTCGAAAATACAGGTTGTACCATTTGCGAAATTGTATATGGCACCGAATCGGGCAAAGGAAACGAATATCCGTCTTCGCTGGTAAGGTTATCGGTCCAGCCTGGTTCACTGTTTTGATTGCGAAGGGTTAAACCATCGCCCAGCCAAATCCAGCGTGCGCGGTAAGGTGGTGCGATTTCAACAGATGTTCGACCAGTTCTTGCGGCATCCCTTTGATGCTGAGGCCAATCCTGTGGAAATAATTCCAAGGTTGCCATGAAAATCAGGAAAAGGAAAATTTGGATTTTCATAAAATGCATGTTTTTGATAAGGATTCAAAAATATGCAATAATTAGAATATGAAAAAAAGAATTAGCCTGGAATTATGGTCATGAATTTTTTTCTGTTTTTTTTTTCTGGATTATTCACTGTTTCTTCTGTTTTTGAAGTTAAAAATATTTTTGCTTTAGGATTTTTCAAATAGGGAAATAATAAATACACGAAATGATTGCTCCCTTTATAAAACCACCAATCAACAACGAAATAAAAACCTCCTACCCTGCATTCTGCAACAAACTCAAAAGAAATTTCCAGAAAAAACCTAAACGAGGCGGCATTTAAAGAGCGATTGGGTGAAATAAAACACAGGACTTCCTGACCTCATTTTTAAATATTTTTGTAAAAGAACAGCTATTATATAAAAATTCTATTCTTCAAAAAAGGCTCTTTATTTTCGTCACCGAAAGCACGTTTGAATGAATCGTACACAAATGGGCGCATTAATTTTAAGGGTTTGCTTTGTTTGTGTCAGTCGTCCATTTGCCTGATCAATCCTGAATATTACAATATTGTTTGAATTTTGATTGGCAGCAAATAGCCATTGGCCGGTTGGATCAATTTCGATGTTGCGCGGGTCTTTTCCTCCGCACGAAATCCATTCGACAGGTGTTAAATTTCCGTTTGAATTATTAATATCAAATAACCCGATGCTATTATCACCTCTGTTTGAAACATAAATGCGCAGGACTATGTCGGATGCACTGGAACGGCCTACATGAATATTCCGGCAGGCAGGATCGAGCATGGCAAGGTTACGGTGAATCTCAGGGGATGCTCCAGGGAGATCATCGCGGTTGCCGATGATAATATTCCTACAGGCGCTACTGTGACCGTTGTCCAGCAGATAGACGGACGTCGTTTTCTAGTCAAAAAGATATAAGGTAAATT
>CAIYZW010000294.1 GCA_903930725.1 uncultured Bacteroidota bacterium | reverse complement strand
GCGGTTTATCCATCATATCAAAGCAATCTTATCCTGGATAGCGCAACCTATTTCCTGAGCGATTCGCTTAACTTCAGAAAAAACACAGAACTGGTTTTTGATTTTAATGTGAAGGCCAAATTTGGGCAGGATTATCTTCTCGAAGTTCAGCTTAGCGATTTATTTGCAGGTACTTCAACGCTTCTTCCACAAAATATTATTAAAGAAACCCGAAATGGCAGCCAAAGTTTTTTACCCGCAAATCAAAATAATGCCATCATTTTTGAAGATTGGATCAGCAGCCAGGCCAATTTTCGCTTAACCAGCAACAACGATTCGATTAACCAGCTTTTTGTAAGATATTATAATCGCGACTTTCCGATTGCCCCTCCCCCATTTTCGGCGGCAAATCCCGAAATTTACGATTATAAGGCCGACGACATTTTTACAATAAAGTTTGAAAATCGAAAAACCGTTGCATTGACACTGCCAAACGAAGGTTTTTATCATTTCCAGTCCGACACAACCCAGATCCATGGTTTAACGCTGTTCAGGTTTTATGATGGATATCCCAAAGTAACCGAAACAGCCCAATTGGTCCCTCCACTGCGCTATCTTACTTCAAATAAAGAGTTTAAACAACTTTCGACATCAGCAAACCAAAAAATGGCTGTTGATTCATTTTGGATTTCATCAGCCGGCAACGAAGAGCGGGCACTTGAAATTCTTAAACAATATTACAGCCGTGTTGAAATGGCAAACCTGCTTTTTACATCTTTCAAAGAAGGATGGAAAACAGATCGTGGAATGATTTACATCATTTTTGGGCCACCAAAAACTGTTTATCGTCGCGATGATATCGAAACCTGGGTTTATGGCGAACAGGGCAACCGCGTTTCGCTTACCTTCGATTTTATAAAAGCCATAAATCCCTTTACCGAAAACGATTACATTCTCCAACGCCAGACCGATTATAAAACCCCATGGTTTATTGCGGTTGATTATTGGAGGAGGTAAAGGAAGGAAGGAAGAATGGAATGTTGGAAAGATGGAAGAGTGGAGGATTGGAATGATGGAATGAGGCCCTATGACGATAGTGGCGGTTGCTCTGCGCTTTGCGCTCTGCACTCTGCCCAATTAAAACCCCGCATCAAGTAGCCAAAAGGTTGGATTTGATAAGATATAAGGAGCAATGACAATATTTTTTCTACTTTTGTGACCCATGAACGACACTTCAAAATATTCCGGCACCGAAAATCATATTTACGGCTTACGTCCTCTGATTGAGAGCATTAAAGCCGGCAAGGAGATAGACAGAGTCCTGATACAAAAAGGTTTAAAAGGCGAACTCTTCCCCGAACTTTTTGAACTTATTAGGCAGTTTCAAATCCCTTTTCAAAATGTTCCCATCGAAAAGCTAAATCGCCTGACCCGAAAAAACCATCAGGGTATTGTGGCTTTCGTTTCTTCGATCACTTACCAGCCAATTACCGAAATAGTTCCGGCCATTTACGAACTTGGCCAGGTTCCTTTGATTCTTATACTTGATGGCGTGACGGATGTTCGCAATTTCGGTGCTATCGCCCGCACAGCCGAGTGTGCAGGTGTTCATGCCATCGTTATTCCCGAACAGGGCGCAGCACAAATAAATGCCGATGCCATGAAAACCTCGGCAGGAGCTTTGAACAATATCCCGGTTTCGAGGGTTAAAAACCTTAACGAAACGATTGATTTCCTAAAAAATAGCGGGTTACAGATTGTTGCCGCAACCGAAAAAGCCAAAACTTTTTACAACGCAATCAATTTTACGGTTCCAACCGCAATAATTTTGGGGGCTGAGGATTCAGGTGTTTCACCGGCTTACATTAAAAAATCGGACTTATCCGTTAAAATCCCGATTTTAGGAAAAACTGAATCGTTGAATGTGTCGGTTGCAACTGCCATTCTTGTTTATGAAGCTGTTAGGCAGCGGCAATCATCCGAAGTAATTTGAAAACACTTATCAAAATAATTATAAATCATCTAAATAATAAATATTATGAGTACCAATCTTAGCGGTTTAAAACCGGAAGCGTTATGGAAAAATTTCGAAGAACTAACCAAAATTCCGCGCCCTTCGCGTAAAGAAGAAAAAGTGATTAAATTCATGAAGGAATTTGGCGAAAACCTGGGTTTAAAAACCATTGTTGATGGATGTGGCAATGTGATTATTAAAAAACCTGCCACTCCGGGAATGGAAAACCGGAAAGGCATCATCATGCAAGGCCACCTCGACATGGTTCCACAGGCCAACAGTGATAAAAATTTTAATTTTGAAACCGACCCTATCGAAGCATACATTGATGGTGAATGGGTTACTGCCAACGGAACCACACTTGGCGCTGATAATGGCATGGGCGTAGCAGCAGCTATGGCCGTTCTTCAATCGAAAGATATGGTGCACGGCCCATTGGAAGCGCTTTTTACAATTGATGAAGAAACCGGCATGACCGGAGCTTTTGAATTAAAACCTGGCTTTTTGGATGGTGATATCCTCCTAAACATGGACTCCGAAGACGAGGGCGAACTTTACATCGGTTGTGCTGGCGGAACCAATGCAACTTCAAAACTACTTTATACTGAAAACCCGACCCCGGCAAATGCAGTAGCCTTCAAAATTAAAGTTGGCGGACTTAAAGGCGGCCATTCAGGAATTGATATTCCGTTGTATCGCGGAAATGCCAACAAAATCCTTTTCAGGTTTTTAAAAAAGGCCACAACACTTCACGGTTTGATGATTTCAGAAATCGAAGGCGGCAGTTTAAGAAATGCAATTCCACGCGAGGCTTTCGCGCATGTTACCATCAACAAAGCCCATGAAGGGGCATTTTTACAATACGTTAAAGATTTTGAGAAAACCGTTAAAAACGAATATGCCACCGCTGACCCTGGTTTGTTTGTAACCATCGAATCAGCAGCGATACCAGGAAAAGTGATGGACGAAAAAGCCCAGGTCACTTTTATTAATGCGATTCTGGCCTGCCCGAATGGTGTTGTCCGCATGAGCAGCGATATTCCGGGATTGGTTGAAACATCTACAAACCTCGCCATCGTAACCATTAAAAATGGTGAAGCAAAAGCACTTAGCCTGTTACGCAGCTCGGTTGATTCGGCTAAAAACGACCTTGGCGAGAATGTTTGCAGCGTTTTTGATCTTGCCGGAGCTACAACTGTTTTAGACGGCGATTATCCAGGCTGGAAACCAAATCCTGATTCAGCTATTCTTAAAGCGATGAAAGATATTTACAATACCAAATTTGGGAAAATTCCGGACATCAAAGCCATTCATGCAGGCCTCGAATGTGGCTTACTTGGCGGTGTTTATCCAAACTGGGACATGATTTCGTTTGGCCCGACTATTCGTTACCCTCACTCTCCCGACGAAAAAGTAAATATCGCATCTGTAGTGAAATTCTGGGATTTCCTGGTTGAAACGCTAAAACACGTTCCTTCAAAATAAAAATGATTCATACGATACCTGGCAAGTCGGGAAAAACAGGCTTGCCAGGTTTTTTTTGGATTTTATTTAAAATAATTTTGGTTATTACGAAAAAGCATCTACTTTTGCACCCCTAAAAATGACAGTACAATGAGCAAGAGAACATTCCAACCTTCGAGAAGAAAACGCGCCAATAAACACGGTTTCAGGTCGCGCATGGCAACTGCAAATGGCAGAAGAGTTTTGGCAAGCAGAAGAGCTAAAGGACGCAAAAAACTTACTGTTTCTGACGAAAAAAGCGGAAAGCGATAAAAATATCATTTCAAACTTAGTTTGATTTAAGAAGAAGATAATTCATGAAATTGTCTTCTTTTTTTTGTTTTCACCAGGCCAGGCTGTTTTCACTCCTCTCCCACCGAAATGATACGATGGAATAATTTTCGTTTCGCCGAAAAATAAAAAAATACCATAACTTCGCAGCCTTTTATAAGAAATCAATAAAATATTCATCTTATTTACAGGAAAATGAGACTCTTACAAATCATCCTCCTCATTGTGTTGGTTTATTACCTTGTCACAAAATACATCTTCCCATATCTTTTAACAGTTTTTATCAGAAAAGCCCAGGAAAACTTCCAACAATTCCAGCAAGGAAATCATTCTCAACCGATCAGAAAAGAGGGCGAAATAAAGGTTGACTACGTACCACCATCGGCCAAAAAAACCGAATTTAATCCAACCGAAGCCGAAGATGTTGATTTTGAAGAAATTAAAGATAATTCCAAATAATAACCCGAACGAAAAATGAAAAGTCTTTTTAATAAAAATTTACTCTATTACGCAGGTGCTGTTGCGATTTTTCTGGTAATTACATTTATTTTCTTTTACCCGATGCTCGAAGGAAAAAAACTTCAGGCTACTGATACGTCAACTTATATCGGGATGTCGAAAGAAATCGGCGATTTTAGAAAAGCTACCGGCGAAGAGCCACTCTGGACCAACAGCATGTTTAGTGGCATGCCTGCTTACCAGATTTCGACAATTTGGAAAGGAAATTATTTATCAAAAGTTGATAAAGCTATCACTCTTTTTCTGCCAAGCCCGGCAAAGCTGGTTTTCCTTTATTTTGTTGGTTTCTTTGTCCTGTTATCGGTTTTGGGATTTGGAATCTGGCCTGCAATAATGGGAGCAACGGCTTACGCAATGTCGTCCTTTTTCTTTATTGTCATCGAAGCCGGACATGGGTCGCAAGCGCATGCTATCGGCTATATTCCTTTAATTTTAGCAGGAATCATCCTTGCTTTTAAAGAGAAATATTTGGTTGGTGCAATCCTTACAACCCTGGCAATTGGTTTGCAACTTTCGGCAAATCACCTTCAAATAACCTATTACACCATAATGATTGTTCTGATATTTGGCATTTCGGAACTCATTTTTGCAGTTAAAGAAAACAGGCTGCAGTCTTTCCTAAAAGCTACCGGTGCATTATCTGTAGCAGCTCTTTTGGCGGTTTTAATGAATTTTTCAACTTTGTGGGCAACATCTGAATACGGGAAATACACCATTCGCGGGAAATCGGAATTAACCGATAACCAGCAAAACAAAACCTCGGGACTTGACCTTGATTATGCCACCCAATGGAGCTACGGAATTGCTGAAACCATGACGCTTGCTATACCCGATTTTATGGGCGGCTCGTCATCACGAGGTTTGGAAAAGAAATCAAAATCGTACGAAGCATTGATTAATAACGGCATTGCAGGAAATCAGGCTACCCAAATTATCAGTTCGATTCCGGTTTATTGGGGACCTCAACCCTTTACATCCGGACCGGTTTATGTTGGCGCTATCATCGTTTTTCTGTTTATCGTTGGATTGTTTATCGTCGAAAACCGCTTTAAATGGTGGTTGGTAGCCGGTACCATAATTTCGATAATATTGGCATGGGGGCATAATCTGATGCCTGTAACCGAGTTTTTTATGAACTATTTCCCGGGTTACAACAAGTTCAGGGCAGTTTCGATGACACTGGTTATTGCTGAATTTACAATGCCATTTCTGGCTTTGCTGGCCATTAAAAAGGTTCTCGAAAACCGGGACAACATCAAAATCCGCAAGGATGTTTTTATGTCATTTTACATCGCTAGTGGTTTATTACTGATTTTCGCAGTTTTTGGAGGCGCTTTTTTCAATTTTTCCAGTAGTTCTGACCCACAACTAATAAAAATGGGCTATCCTGAATGGCTCATTGAAGCCTTGAGAGACGACAGGCAATCAATTTTACAGGGAGATGCTTTTCGCTCGCTGATATTTGTTTTACTGGCTTTTGGACTTTTATGGGCATTCTTTACCAAGAAAATCAAAGGTCAGTATTTGATAATTGCACTTTTTGTTCTGGTATTGATTGATATGGGTGGCGTAAACTGGAGATATTTAAACCATGATAAATTTATAAATCCTGTTGCTGTTTCAAGTCCATTTCCCAAAACCGCAGCAGATGACTATATTTTGAAAAACGACAAAGACCCAAATTTCAGGGTTTTCAATACGACGGTTTCGCCATTTAACGATGCAAGCACTTCATATTATCACAAATCAATTGGTGGCTATCATGGTGCAAAACTGCGGAGATATCAGGATATTATTGACAGATATTTAACCAAAGGAAAACAGGAAGTATTTAATATGTTGAACACCAAGTACTTCATCATGTCCGACAAAAATAAAGCGCCCATTGCCCAATTAAATCCGGATGCCTTTGGAAATGCCTGGGCTGTAAAAGAGCTTTTACTTGTTGATAATGCCGATGCCGAAATTGAAGCCCTCGGCCAAAGCAAAGTTGATTTAAAATCAACCGCTATTGTTGATAAACGTTTTGCTGCTGCTTTGAATAATTTTCAGCCCAACTCCGATACTTTGAGCTCGATAAAACTCAACGCTTACGCACCGAATAATTTAAAATATGCATTTAACTCTTCAAAACCGGAGTTGGTTGTTTTCTCGGAAATTTACTACGAAAAAGGCTGGAACGCTTACATTGACGGGGAACTTAAGCCACATTTCAGGGCAAATTATGTTTTAAGAGCTATGATTATCCCAGCCGGGAAACATCAGATTGAGTTCAAATTTGAACCTGCAGTTTATAACACCGGAGGCCTGATTGCGGCTGGATCATCGTTATTGGTGTTTTTAACGGTGCTGGCCTATCTTGCTTTTTACATCAGAGAATATTTAAAAAACAAAGGCATTAAATCATAGGCTGGTTTTTGGTTTTTATAAAACGATCAAAAAGCTTTTTACATCTTAATTTTGACGGGTTAATTAAAATCTGAAGGCCGGTTTAATTGATTTTCGGTTTTGTAACCAATCAGTTTCAAAAGGCAAAGTTATTAACAATTAGGATTGAAAATGGGTTAAAAATGGGTTAAAAATCGGATGACACCTTTTATTACTGTTGATAACTTTCAAAATCCTATGGATTAATAAAAAAGCAGGTTTATAACCGTTGAT
>CAIYZW010000293.1 GCA_903930725.1 uncultured Bacteroidota bacterium | reverse complement strand
CAGGCGTGTGTCGCGCTCATTCAGTATGCTTTTTATCCTTTCGTATTTCTCCGCTATTAAATCGTGCTCTTTCATTTGCTTTTTTCGGCAAATGTACACTTTATTTCTTTACAGATACTTAGGCTCTTAAAGTATAATGGGATTGGCTTTTCGTATAATCTGGGAACAACGGTAAGGTTAAAATTTGGAAACGCCAGCTACCTCATGTTTAATGCCGACTATTTTTCGTCAAAACCCAGTTTTAAGGATGTAAAATGGCTTGATAATAATGGTGATATCGAATACCGGACTTTTAAGCGGGATATTTCACTGATAAATCTTACTGTTGGTTTAGGCTACGCTTTATAATTTCAAAATACCGCTGTTTTGATTGTTCCAAAAACTTTTTATCAGCGTGCTGATGTTGTCCAGATTGCAAAAGACCTTTTGGGGAAATATCTGGTAACTCATTTTGACGGGAAAATTACCTCAGGCATCATCGTCGAAACTGAGGCCTATTCCGGGTTTTGCGATAAAGCTTCTCACGCTTATGGCGAACGTTTTACAAAACGTACAGAAGTCATGTACAGGCAAGGCGGAACGGCTTACATTTACCTGTGTTATGGTGTTCATTCGTTGTTTAATATTGTCACCAACAAGGCGGGAATTCCGGATGCTGTGCTCATCAGAGGCATACTACCTGCAGAGGGTTTGAATGTAATGTTACTTCGTACCGGGAAACAAAAAACGACTGGTAAAATTGGATTGGGGCCAGGAAAAGCATCAAAGCTTTTGGGCATTCATTTTTCGGCGACCGGCTCCCCTGTTACGTTTTTGGAAGAAAACCAACCAAAGCCACTTATTTGGGTTGAAGACAGAGGAAATCTCGTAACCGAATCCGAAATAATGGCTTCACCACGTATTGGGGTTGATTATGCTGGAGAAGATGCTAAGTTGCCGTGGCGGTTTCAATTGAAAAAAAAATGCCCCTCGGAAAAGGAGCATTTTTAAATTTTTGCATTGGCTGTAGATTATTATACAAGTCCTGAAAGTTCGGCACCTGCTTTAAACCTTACAACTTTTTTTGCAGCAATTTTCAATTCCTGACCAGTCTGAGGATTTCTTCCTGTTCTGGCAGCGCGTGTGGAAACGGAAAAAGAACCAAATCCAACAAGAGCTACTCGGTCACCTGCCTGAAGTGCATTTGATGTCGATTTTACAAATCCATCTAAGGCTTTCTTTGCATCAACTTTTGTCAATCCTGATTCTGCTGCAATAGCATCAATTAATTCTGCTTTGTTCATGGTTACAAATTTTTACGGTTATGAAATAATCATTATCATCGCAAATATAAGCCAATTCTAATAAATGGCAAGTTTTGATATCACAAAAGACTGTTAAATGTTGAAAAAATGGATGTTTTGTTTATAAAAAATGTTAAAAATGCTTTGTCTGCAAGGTTTTGAGCGCTTTTTAGCTCAGTTTGCTATTCCATTTTCCATTTTTCCGATAGTTGAAAACCATTTAAAAAATCCCTGGTTTGCATCCGTTTCTTACCTTCAATCTGCAATTCATCAATAATAATTTTCCCATCATTTACCCACACAGCTAAAACTTCCTTGCCGGTAATCTCAATTTCACCTGGTCTAAAATTATGCTGACAATTTTTAGGGGTTGATCTGAAGATTTTTACCTGAAAACGCTCATTTTCGATATTAACCAGGTAACTAAATGCCCCCGGATATGGGCTTAATCCACGAATCATATTGTAAATCTGACTGGCACCATTCGTCCAGTTAATTCTACAATCGTCTTTAAAAATTTTTGGTGCTGGTTTAATGATCTCATTTGCAGAAATTAATGCGCTTTGGCTCACATGAGGAAAATTATTTTCCTGGATTGCAATCGTAGTTTTAACTACTAATTCTGCCCCGGTTTTCATCAGTCGGTCATGCAGTTCTCCAGCGGTTTCGTCGGGATGAATGAGAACCTTCTCCTGAAAGATGATCTCGCCAGTATCAATTTCATGTTTCAGGAAAAAGGATGTAACACCGGTCTCCTTTTCACCATTTATGATGGCATGATTGATTGGGGCAGCACCACGGTAATTTGGAAGTAGAGAAGCGTGAAGGTTAAAAGTACCCAGCTCAGGCATCGTCCACACCACCTCAGGCAACATTCGGAAAGCTACAACAATCCCCAGATTAGCATTTAACGAACGCAATTCATCAATAAAATCAGGGCTTTTGAGGTTTGTGGGCTGTAAGATTTTAAGTCCTTTGTTAATGGCGAACGTTTTTACCTCCGATTCGTTTAGCTTTTTTCCACGGCCTGCCGGTTTATCAGGAGAAGTTATCACACACACAACATCGAAACCCGCGTCAATGATAGCTTCCAGCGAAGCAACAGCAAATTCGGGCGTGCCCATAAAAACAATTCTCAGCTTTCGATTCATTTTTTTGATCCAAAAAAAATACCTGTCCGGACGAACAGGTATTTCGATTTAAATTATTGTGAAGTACTATTTCTTTAAATATCCTTCAGCGCGGGCAATGTATTTATCCATTTCCCGGGCTTCATTACTTTTTGGAAATTCTTCTTTTATCTTTTTATAAACGACTACTGCGTTATTATAATCTTTTAAAAGCTCATAAGCCCAGCCGGCCTTTTGCAGGAAAACTGGTGAAGTAAATTCGTTTTTGTTGTTATTTGCAGCAGCAAGATAATTATCAACTGCTTTTTCGGTTTTACCCAACTCGATGTAACAGTCGCCGATTGCGCCCAAAGCCATTGGAACAATTACCTGATCGTTACCACCGAAATCTTCAAGATAATCAATGGCTGTTTCGTATTCGCCCTTTTCCATGTAAACTACACCAGCATAATATTTTGCAAGATTTGCTGATTTTGTGAGTTTATAATCGCTGATAATGCGCAAAAAACCAGGATTGATTCCATCACCATTGAGTGCCAGGTTAAGAGAATCCATTTCAAAATACTTTTCGGCCATAAACATTTGTGAAGCAGCATTTTTCTCTTTTGGTGTAATGTAAAACTTCTGGAAGCCAAAATAGGCAAGGATTACAAAAACTATTGATCCAAGTGCAATGAGTATTATCTTTTGATTATCCTCGATAAACTGTTCAGTTTTGCCCAGTGCAACTTCTACAGCCTGAATATTTTCTTCCGTTTTGTTGGTTTTCTTAGCCATAATAATTTTAAAAATTTGAGGTGCAAAAGTATATTTTTTTTTTAATTAACGATTGAAGGCTACATTTTTTTTTACTTTTGGCACTTCGTGAAATATGCCTAAATATCATTATGTTATGAAAAACGTACCAATTCGTATTTCAAAGGTTTTTAGAGGCTTTCGGGCAGGGAGGCAAATACCTTATGGATTTTTACATGCTTTAAATCCTTTGGCAAAAGAACAATTCATCAATGATAACGATGTGTTTTATAATGAACCAATTACGAAGGGTTAAAATTTATTGTCTGGTTTTTTTAGTCGAGATAAAATCATGATTACAAAAAACACCAATTGATTTTAATCGTTAACGCTGATCATCGAAATAATTAATCCGATCTTAAAAGCTAAATTCAAAATTTATTAAATATGAGCAGAATTATTTTTAAACGTTCACTAAATAACGTGTTCCTGGGGTTTTTCCTATCAGTGTTTTTGCTTTTCACAACTTCCGAGGTTAATGCTCAGGATGATAAAGGGAAGCAGAAAGTCGTGGTTTACGAATGGCTTAAGGCCGGCAACTTTGAAGTAAAAATGCCTGTTTTCGATACTGTTGTTAATTTACACGGCGAAAAATACGGTGTAAAAGATTTGCTTTCACAATCTTATCTTGACATCAGCAACCTTAAACCTGCCGAAAAAGCACTGTTTACATGGAAAGGCGAAGATTTTAAATGGGAAAAACTAAAAGCTGCCAAAGATGATTTTGTTTTTGTCGAAAAAAAGCAGGAAAAAGATAAAAATCTGTTGGCCTTCGTTGCCTCCTATTTTACAACCGAACGTTGGATGAAAGTCACCATTGAGGTTAGCAGCGCCCAAGTGTTCGAGGTTTATCTTGATGGAAAATTGCTAACAAGCAAACCTTCGGCTGACGCCAAAGATGCCGACAAAATTGGAAGCAGCAGCAAGGAAATTGAAATTGAGCGGGGGAAACATCTGCTCATCATAAAATCGCTGAATCCCTCATCAAACCTGACCGATTGGAAAATAAAGACTGAATTATCTTTTGATTCAACCAAATTTGGAAATGGCTCGCTTAAAACCGATCTGTCGCCAAAAACCATTACCGACCTTGGCCAATTGTTGAACGGGACTTCGGTAAATTCGGTTTCGGTTTCGCCGGATGGAGTGTGGGTTTTAGTAAATTATTCTAAAACCGTCCCACCTGACGGAAACGCCCAGAACTGGACGGAAGTCCGTGAATTGTCAACTGGTAAACTTTTCCAGACATTCAGAAATTCGGAGGTTTCGGGAATAAACTGGGCACCGGTTGGCTCACTTTTAACTTATCAAACCGACGATAAAGGCAAAACCACACTTTGGGTTTTTGATATCGAAAAAATGGAGGAGCAGCCAATCCTGGAAAATGTGAGCGATTTTGGTGGTTACGACTGGTCACCGGATGGAAAATTCATCATTTATACGATCAGTGAAAAACCTGAAGAGAATAAAACCGGCCTTAAAAAGCTGGAAGGAATGCCCGACCGCTGGCCCTGGTATCGAAACAGAGGGTTTTTACATAAACTTGATATTAATTCCGGAATTAACGAACGCCTTACTTTTGGCCATCTTGCAACCGACCTCAACGACATCAAACCTGATGGAAAAAAGATTCTTTTTAGCCAGAATCTGACCGATTTTTCCGAAAGGCCCTATTCCAAACAAATCCTGATGGAAATGAATCTGGAAACCTACAAGGTTGACACGATTTGGGTGAAGAATTTTGGTGGTTCCTGCAAATATTCGCCCGACGGAAAAAAACTTCTTGTAACAGGTTCGCCGGCCATGTTTGGCAAAATCGGCATCAGCGTAAATGGCGACCTGATTCCTAACGATTACGACAATCAGGCCTATATTTACGATCTGTCGAATGGCGAAGTTGACCCGATTACGCTCCATTTTAATCCTTCGATTCAACAGGCCGTCTGGAGCGAGATGAACCCAAAACTGATTTATCTTCTGGCGGAAGACCGGACATACAGAAAAATATTTAGTTATGATCTGAATACACGAAACTTTTCCGAAATAAAATCGGGCTTTGATGTTGTTGAGGGATTTTCGTTTTCAAAATCGAAACCTGTGGCGGTTTGCACAGGTTCGAGCATTTCGACGCCTTCATTTGCCAGCGTAATCAATCTCGAAAATGGTGAAATCAAAACTATTGCCAACCCGCGGAAAAAGGATTTTGAAAATGTGGTTTTTGGGAAAACCGAAGACTGGAATTTTAACAACGACTCAAACGTCGAAATCGAAGGCAGGGTTTATTATCCGCCCGATTTTGATAAAAGTAAAAAATACCCGCTCATCGTCAACTATTACGCCGGAACCAGCCCTATTGAGCGGAATTTTGGAGGCCGTTATCCGCTGAATGTTTATGCTGCCCAGGGATACGTTGTTTATGTGCTGCAACCCAGTGGTGCCACAGGTTACGGGCAAACCTTTTCGGCCATGCATGTCAACAACTGGGGCATCACGGTTGCCGATGAAATTATAAAGGGCACCCGGCTTTTTATCGAAACCCACGATTTTATTGATGCCAAAAAAGTTGGCTGTATTGGCGCTTCCTACGGCGGTTTTATGACGATGTTGCTTCAAACCCGGACTGATATTTTTGCAGCGGCCATTGCTCATGCCGGAATAAGTTCGATTTCGAGTTACTGGGGCGAAGGATACTGGGGCTATTTGTATAATTCGGTAGCAGCGGCCAATAGTTTTCCGTGGAACAACAGCAGGATTTACATTGACCAAAGTCCACTTTTTAATGCCGATAAAATTAACACACCGCTTTTGCTCCTTCACGGCAGCGACGACACCAATGTTCCAACCGGCGAAAGCACCCAACTTTACACAGCTTTAAAATTGTTGGGAAAACCAGTTGAAATGATTGAAGTTGAAGGTCAGAACCATCACATCCTCGATTACAAAAAACGCATCCTCTGGCAAAATACCATCTTTGCATGGTTCGATAAATGGCTAAAAGACCAGCCCGAATGGTGGGATAATCTTTATCCGAAAGGAAATTATTAAAATGGATTTTAACAAGAAACAGGTTTTATACCAGTATTTGTCAGGTTTTCTTACCGAAAATAAAGTGAGAAAATTTGAAGAAATTGTTCAGAAAAGAACGCGTTATCTCACGGTGGTTCTCGAAGATCTTTACCAGCCACACAATGCGAGCGCTGTTTTACGAAGTTGCGACTGCCTCGGCGTTCAGGATGTTCACATTATCGAAAACCAGAATATTTACGAGCTGAATCCTGACATTGCGCTTGGCTCGTCAAAATGGCTTACTATCCATAATCACCGCGGTAAAGAAAACAACACGCCGGATGCTTTAAAATCGCTCAAGGATTGTGGATACCGCATTGTAGCAACCACACCACATAAAAATGATGTTACTTTAGAAAATTTATCTATCGAAAAAGGTCCTATTGCACTGGTCTTTGGTACCGAAATGCGCGGGCTGACCGAAAATGCCCTCGACCTCGCCGATGAGTTTGTAAAAATCCCGATGTACGGCTTTACCGAAAGCTTTAATATTTCGGTATCTGCCGGAATATCATTATTTTATCTTACCGAAAAAATCAGAAATTCAGGCATAAACTGGCAACTGAGCGAAGAAGAAAAACTCGGCTTAAAGATCAATTGGGCTAGAAACGTGATTAAGATGTGGGAATTGATTGAAAAAGATTTTTGGTCAAAAATGTAGTTTCGGCACAACTTGATCTGAAAAATGGAATATTTAATTAATTTTGTGGCCAATATCAAAATAATAAAAACACATAAAAAGCAATATTATGGGCAAAGGTGATCAAAAAACAAAAAGAGGAAAAATCATAAACAAAAGTTACGGAGTTACCAGGGCACGCGACCCACAAAGGGCAAAGGTTAACGCAATTGCACACAATGTAATAGTTGATGACAACAAAACAGCCTCCGAAGCAAAAGCAGTAGTAAAAGCAGCAGCAAAAGCAGCAGAAGTTAAGGAAGAACAAAAAAAAGCTGACGCAGTAAAAGCTGAAAAACCTGCCGACGAAAAACCGGCAAAGAAAAAGGAAGCCAAAAAGGAGTAAAATTCTTTTTCGTTAGAAATATTAATAGCAGGATTCACCCACGAGTACTGCTATTTTTTTGAAGAGTCGGCCACGCTCTTCAAAGTTTTTAAACTGGTCGTAGCTGGAAGCTGCGGGCGAGAGCAGGCAAGCCATTCCAGGCTTTGTATGGCTCAAAATAAGGGCTGGCAATTCATCAAAAAGATGGATAAAAAAGGTTTGCTGACAATGTTTTTTCAGGACTAAAAATTCATCCATCATCCGTTTACCGGCTGGTCCTGTAAAAATAAAATTTTTGATAGCCGAATCGGCCAGAAAGCTTATCAATTGTCGGTAATCAATGCCACGATCGAAGCCCCCAAGAATAATGGTTTCCGTGTTTACGATGGTTTTTGCAGCTTCGATGGTTGATTCGGGGATGGTTGAAATTGAATCGTTGATAAACTCGATACCACAAAAATTTCCAACAAATTCGAGCCT
>CAIYZW010000292.1 GCA_903930725.1 uncultured Bacteroidota bacterium | reverse complement strand
TGAAGTTGACGGCTCCGAAAGCTCCCAGTTTATTTCGGGATTATTAATGGCTTTACCTCTGGCTTCAAATGATTCAGAGGTTTTTGTTCATGATTTAAAAAGCCGGCCATACATTGATTTGACCATAGATTTACTTAAAAAATTCAACATCAAAATCGAAAACCGGGATTATCAGCATTTCAAAATTCCGGGAAATCAAAAATATAAAGCAGCCGATATCGAGCTTGAAGGCGATTGGAGCGGCGCGGCGTTTTTGTTGGTAGCTGCAGCCATCAATGGTGAGGTAATATTAAAAGGGTTAAACCAGTTTTCGGAACAGGCAGATCGTAATATTTTGGTCGCGCTGGCAGATGCCGGAGTGCAACTAAAACAAGAAAACGGTGAAATATCAGTTTTCAAAAGTCCTCTTTCGGCTTTTGAATTTGATGCCACCCATTGTCCGGATTTGTTTCCGCCGCTTGCAGTATTGGCCGCTGCCTGCGATGGTGTAAGTAAAATCAAAGGAGTCGAAAGGCTTCACAACAAAGAAAGTAACCGGGGTTTAACACTTCAGCAGGAACTCGGAAAACTGGGAATCGAAATAATTTTGGATGGAAGTTTAATGTTGGTAAAAGGTGGGAAAATCAAAGGTGGAACCGTATTTTCGCATCACGACCACCGGATTGCCATGGCTGCCGCCGTTGCCGGACTTATTGCCGAAGAACCGGTAATTATCCAAAGAGCCGAATGTGTTTCCAAATCATGGCCTTCGTTTTTCGATGACTTAAAAACATTGAATGTTAATGTCTTAGAATCCGAAATGTAATGTTTACCACGGAGGAACAGAGAAAACAGAGAAAATCACAAATGACAATTCACAAAAAGCAAGTCGCAAAGCACAAATCCTAAATCCATGAATTCATTTGGAAGAATATTCAGAATAAGCATTTTTGGCGAATCGCACGGAAAAGCGGTTGGCGTAACTGTTGATGGCTGTCCAGCAGGATTGGCGCTGTCGCCTGCCGATTTTGAAGCCGATTTATCGCGTCGCAAAAGCGGAGCAAAAGGGACCACGCCGCGCAAAGAAACGGATTTGCCCGCCCTCATCAGCGGAGTTTACGAAGGAAAAACAACTGGAGCGCCACTCACCATCCTTTTCGAAAATGCAAACATCAAACCTTCCGATTACAATAATCTTGTAAAGCTGCCACGGCCGGGTCATGCCGACTTTGTGGCTGTTAAAAAGTTTGGTGGTTTTGCCGATTACAGTGGTGGCGGGCATTTTTCGGGCAGACTTACTTTAGCCCTGGTCGCTACCGGCGTTATAGCCAAAAAGTTGATTTCTCCAATCACCATAAATGCGCAAATCATCGAAGCTGGCGGAAATAAAAACATTGAGGAGGCCGTCGAAAATGCCGTAAAATCCAGTGATTCCATCGGCGGAATAGTCGAATGTAAGGCTGTAAATATGCCGGTTGGGCTTGGTGAGCCGTTTTTCGATGCCATCGAATCGTTGATCAGTCACCTGGTTTTTGCTATTCCAGCTATCAAGGGAATTGAGTTTGGAAGTGGTTTTGAAGCCGCTAAAATGCGTGGGAGTTTGCATAACGATCCGATTATTTCCCCGGAAGGAACTACAAAAACCAATAATTCCGGCGGTATCAATGGCGGGATTACTAACGGAAACGACCTGGTTTTCAGAGTAGCTATCAAGCCAACGTCAAGCATTGGTCTTGCCCAGCAAACGTTTAATTTTGAGACCAACAAAGTTGAAGAGCTTAAAATCGTTGGTCGTCATGATGCCTGCATCGCTTTGCGGATGCCGCCCATTATCGAAGCAGCAACAGCCATAGTCCTGGCCGATTTGATGCTTTTGGAACACCAGATAAAAAGAGTGCATCCGGCGGGTTAAATAAATTTTAAACCGACAAATGCACCCTGGTTAATCTCAAATCTGGTTTTGAAAAATTCTATGAATTTTGCTTTTTCAGCAAATCACGAATTTCGGTAAGCAGAATTTCTTCTTTGGTTGGCTCTGGCGGAGGTGGGGCTTCAACGGGCGCTTCAACTTCTTTCTTTTTTAAATTGTTCATCACTTTTACCATGACAAAAATGGCAAAAGCTACAATCAGGAAGTCAACCGTGGTTTGTATGAACTTGCCATAATTAATCGTAACAGCAGCAATTGCGTTACCTGCAGCATCAACAGAAGCCTGTTTGATAATGACACTCAGATCCGAAAAGTTGGTACCTCCAACTAATACACCAATCGGAGGCATGATAATGTCGTTAACCACCGAAGCAACAATTTTTCCAAAAGCCGCACCAATAATGATACCCACGGCCATATCAACCACATTGCCCTTCATGGCAAACTCTTTAAATTCTTTACCTATGCTCATTTAAGTTGTGTTTTGGTGAAATCTATAAGTTTTATTAAAAATTCAGGTTTAATTTGTGATTTCCAAAATGTTTCCAGGTGCCTATTTTCCAACAACGGCATAAATTAGTATTCCAATTATAGCCAATGTTAAAGCTATTGACACAAAAATCAAACGCTTTTTGTAGTCTGCCGCCTTATCTTTGTAATACTTTTGGTCGGCTTTAAGTTTTTTTACATCAAAAATTTTTCTTACCGTATCCTTAACACTTTCAAAAAAGTCATCTTCGCTTTTTAAAATGAAATCAGTAGCACCTCTTTTCAAAAGCTTAATGGCTATTTTTATATCACCAGATCCGGTGAGAATGATTACTTTGAGTTCTTCAAGAAGATTTTTCTGTTTGTATCTCACAACCAATTCTTTGAGAATTTCTTCCCCATTCTTTGCATTTGCAATAACGCTGGCCAATTCATAATCCAGGATAAATATTTCTGGCCGTATTGTAGGATTTTTAGTCAGATAATCAAGCATTTCTTCACCCGTACCAAAATGCATGACGGTATAGTCTGGTTGATTTTCAAGGCCGGTTTTTACAACCTTGGCAAAGTCGGCGTTGTCCTCTATCAAAAAAATTAATTTTTTCTCTTGTAGCGTATTCATAATATTATAGTTTATTAATAAAATTTTATCTTTTAGTAAATCAATCATCCAGATCGGTGAGTGAAGTAAAATCATCTTTATCCCTCGACAATAAGCGGTTTTCGTCACTTAACTTTTCTGATTTAACTTCTGCGTCTTTACCTTTTGCAATGGCAATAAACAAGCGTTTTAAATTAATGCTTTCCGACAAAATAGTAGCCAAAATAAACAAAAATGGAATTGCTATTATTGGTTTTGTACTTTTTAAAAGAAAAGCCATGGTAATAATTATTGCATTTGCGATATAGAGGATAATTGCTGCTTTTTTGTGGTTTGATCCAGTTTCGATTAAAAGGTGGTGTACATGTGTTCTGTCTGGCTTAAATGGTGATGATTTTTTAAGAATCCGTTCGGTAAAAACACGCAGCGTATCATAAACCGGGAGTAGCAAAATACCCACAACGATAATTGTAAGTCCTCTGATATCAATAGGTTCAAAAGTCGCTGCTCCGACAGATCCCTTTATTAAAACGATTCCAAGTACTGCCATCAGAAAACCGATAATAAGTGAGCCAGTATCACCCATAAAAATTTTTGCAGGATAAACGAAATTATATTTTAAAAAACCTAAGAGTGATCCAGCAAATCCAAAAGCAATAACTCCAAAAAGAAAATTATGACGGGCTAATATTAATATCGCACCAAGTACTAAGGTATTCATAAACGCTAAACCACCTGCCAACCCATTAATTCCATCAATCAGATTGAAAGCATTGGTAAGACCAACAATAAGGAAAACCGAGAAAGCATATTGAAAATAATCGGAGCGAAGAAAATCTAAATTGGGATTTTCGGAAAAAAAAATAGTTACCGGATCAATTCTTAAACCTGCCTGGGCTACCAGAATTGCGGTTCCAATTTGGATAAGAAATTTAAATGATGCCCTTAAATCAGTTAAATCATCAAAAATACCGGTTATAAACAAGATAATCAATGAAATGGCGACAAAAGGAATTGCTTCATTTTTTGATGTGAACATCCAAAACGCTGCTGAAACTATGAATCCGATAAAAATCCCAACACCTCCAAGCGTTGGAATCGGATCCTTGTGCATCTTTCGTTGTTCTTTATCCAAGGTAGGATCATCTATCAGTCTATGCTTTTTAGTAAACTTGATGATTTTAGGGATTATTCCCAACGTGACAAGAAAACCAACTAAAAATGTTCCAACAATTTTTAAAATGTCTCCATTTGCAATTTCCGTATCCATTTGATAATTAGATTAGATTGTGACCAACAACAACAATTTACTTCAAAAGACTACTTTAAAATTCCGTTTACCTGCAGTAAACAAAAATATTAAAAGTTTTCATCATTCATTATTAAAACCTACATTTTTTTTGAAAACAGAGGAAATCCCATTTTTTTTTGAAAAATGACACTTTAATTCGATGCCCAAAACGAATCCAAACTATATTTGTCAAGGCAAATTGAGACAGACTTATGGGAAAAGGAAATTATAAAATTGCTTATCTTACCTCGGTTGATCCATTGGATAAAAAATCCCTTTCGGGGACTATTTACACAATTTTAAAGGTTTTGGAAAAGGAGGTAGGCACTGTTGATGTTTTAGGGCCAGCTAAAATTGATAACGCGTTTACCCGATTTTTGAAAAGGATAAATTACAAGCTACCAAGACGTTATAACTTTAATCACAGTATTTTTTTTGGGATAAAGTTTGCCTGGGTTTTCGAGAAAAAACTCAAAGGCAAGCATTACGATTTTATTTTTGCCCAACGCTCATCAACCGAAATTTGCAGGCTAAAAACCGATATTCCGATCATTTACTATACCGACACCACCTTCAAGCTTTTTTACAATTACTATGAATGGTTTTCGAATTTTATGAAAATCTCCCAGATTGAAGGAAACAAGGTGGAGCAGCTGGCCATTGATAAATCGGCACTTGTGATTTGTACATCGCAGTGGGCAGCCGATTCGGTGTTAAATTATTATCACGCCAATCCCGAAAAGGTGTTCATAATTCCTTTTGGGCCAAATGTTGAAGACCTTCCAACCCGCGAAATGCTTTTTGGCGAAAAGGATCGTGAAGTTTGTAAAATCTTGTTTATTGGTGTCGAATGGGAGAGAAAAGGTGGCGCAATTGCCTTCGAAACTTTGCAGGAAATGAAGAAAAAAGGCATCAAAACTAAGCTTACAATCGTTGGATGCACGCCTCCTGCCGAATTTAGGGATGAAGATATGGATGTTTTTCCTTACCTCAACAAAAACGAAAAGACACAAAGCGACCTTTTTAATCAACTTTTGTACGAAAGCCATTTTTTTATTTTGCCTACCCGCGGCGAGTGTTTTGGTGTTGTTTTTTGCGAAGCAAGCGCTTTTGCATTGCCTTCGATAACCACCGACACCGGGGGAATTGGAAGTGCAGTCGAAAACGGGAAAAATGGTTTCAGGTTGCCACTTGAAGCCCGTGGAGATAAATATGCCGGGGTTATTTCGGAAATATTTTTGGATTATGAAAACAAATATCTGCCGCTTGCCAGGGCTACCAGAGATTTTTATGATGAAAGGTTAAGTTGGAAATCATGGGCAAAATCATTGAATTCAATTTTGGAGAATCATTTCCATCGTATCAAAAAGCCATGATACCAGCCTAAAAATTACTATTTTTGTGACAAAGGTTTTTTTGGGAATTCGCTTTTTTTCGATATTTTTTTTACAAAACACATTATTTAAAAGTTTGGGGGGACGGAAATATTTTATCACGTTTTGGAAATAAAGATGTAAGAGACAAGAAAATGCTTCCTAACAAGCATTATTACAGGTCGTTAATTGATAATAAGCAGGAACCAACTTTTCTTGCCGATCTCGATGGTGATATTTTATTGGCAAACCCGAGTGGTGAAAAATTTACTGGTTATTCCGAAGATGAACTTACAAGCTATTCTGTCCGCGATTTGTTTTTTTCCCTGAAAAATGAACCCAATCCATTCGATACAAGACATTTACGTGAGTTTTCGTCCGACATTTTTTTAATTGACGCACTCCGCTTCATTAACCATGTTTATTTGGAATTTAAAGAAATTGAAGGAAATAAATTTCTTGGAACCATAAAACCCATTGAAGTTAAAGAAATAAAATCCCACCCCGAATCACCAGCTTTTTTGGAGCTGGGCACAAATTTTAAACCTGAAATTGAAAAAAGAAGTCAGACTTCAAAAGATAAAACCGAAGATGTAGAAAACGAATTTGACCACCATGTTCGCAATAACCTTAATACAATTCTTGGTTTTAGTACCATTTTATCCAAAAATACCGAAATTGCTAAGGACGAGAAACTGAAGAAATACGTGGATGGTATTGTCAAAAGCGGAAATGATTTAAAAAAGATTTTCAACAAGTTCGAAAACACGCAATTTGATATTGACGAAGTTTCGTGGGGACAAACTTCAATTTTGCAGGTTTTGCAAAAAGTACATATTATGCTGAGTTCGTTGGCACGTAAAAACAATATTCGAATCATCATCAGGCAAAACAATGATCTCAGTTTTTTATGTGATGAGATTCTCCTGTTTGATATTTTGAATTTATTTGTCGAAAAAGCCATCACCTACACGAGAAACGAAGAAGTAGTTATTGATTATTTTATGAATGAGCGGAAAACCGAGGTTACGGTCATCATTGACAATGTGGGTCAGGATATTCCGCAAAGCGTTATTCATTTTATAAAGCGAGAAAACAACAAAGAGCAGTACGATTTCAAAAATCCAATCCTCGGGATGCATCGCGACATTCAAACTTTGCTGAAAAACCTCAATAGCATAGATGCCAAAATTGACTTTTCGACCAGTGAAAGCATGGGTGAGATTGTTACGCTAAAAATTCCCTTGAGGAATGACACAAACATGCAGGACAGTGCAGAATCCAACTTAACCGACAAATTTGGATCAGAAAAGAAGATTTATGCTTTAATAGTTGAAGATGAGAAAATTAACGCCAGTATTTTTAAAATTTACATCGAAGGAATGGCCAATGTTTCTACAGCTTTTTCGGGCAATGAGGCCATGAATATCGTCGAAATGTTTTACAATAAAGGGATCCTTTTTAACATAGTTTTTATGGACATTGGCCTGCCGGAGCCTTGGGACGGTATTTTGCTAAAACAAGCTATCGAAAAAAAGTGGCCCGAATATTTAAACATTCCTTTTATTGCTCAAACGGCATACTCTGGAAAAAACATTGCCGAACGCATTGGAAGTGCCAATTTTAAAGGATATTTAATTAAACCGATAAACCGCAACGATGTTCTAAGGTTTCTCAGTAAGTATTCAAATAAATAATCCATCAATTTTTATAAAATTCAACTAATATTGTTCCAACAACAACTTGCAGATTTTTATTAAAAGTTGTGTGGTTAAAGATAAAAATTTACATTTGTTAACATTATTACTTAACGCTGGTGTTATGATTTTTGGAAAGCAATTAAAATTATTGATTATCAGGACATTCCTCTTTTTTGCCGTTATTGTGGTTGTTACACTGTCTTCGTGTATTCCTCAAAAAAAAATACTGCTGATGCAGTACGACAAAATTAACGACAGTACCTACGCCAATGATTTTATCCCCGACCCAAATCCAATGACAGAATACAGGATTCAGCCGAACGACTACCTGTACGTAAATGTTACCACTATTCAAAAATCCCTATCCGACTACCTTGCTCCCGGTGCCGGCATAAATTTTCTCGATGCAAGCAATCAGGCTTTGGTAGGCTACCATGTAAGCGACGATAGCACCATCTTTTTTCCTTATCTTGGCGCAATAAAAGTTGCCGGATTAACTGTACGTCAGGCACATGATGCCATAAAAACAGCCAGTGGCAAAATTTTGGGCGATCAAGTGCGCATTGATATTAAACTCATCAACAACTCGGTAAATATCATGGGCGAAGTCAACAATGAAGGCTTGTTTAATATGACAAAAAACAAGATCACCATTTATGAGGCTTTAACCCTGGCCGGAGGTTTAACACCTTACGCCCGCCGTGGTGATATTAAAGTTTTCAGGACTGTTGGCGGCAAAAAAGTAGTTTATCTGGTTGATGTTTTAAGCGGTAAACTTGTTTCTGACGGGATGTTTTATGTTTTTCCAAACGATCAGATTTACGTCGAGCCCATGCGCGCAAAAGCTATCGGGTTAACACCAACATTTTCATTATCAATTATAACAACATTATTAACAACTTATGTGCTGATAATGTCACTTACAAAATAACAGAATGAGCAAACCGGTTAAAGCAATTGGAGGTATTGATTTTCAGCGTGTATTTAAAAAATATGCCAAAAACTGGTACATGTTCGCCATTGCTGTAATTATTGCTTACGCCTTTGCTTCAAATAAAAACAGGTACATTATCCCGATTTATAGCTTAAAAACAAGCGTGCTGATTGAAGACAAAAGCAATACTTCAGTTCTGGAGGAACGAGGCGCCATTTCGGCCTCTCCGATTTATCTCAGTTCAAAACTTATCGAGAATCAGATAGCATTTCTTAAATCGTATGCCCAGATCAAAAGAATTATCGAAAAGCTTGATTTCGAGGTTTCATACTATTCCAAAGAAAAATACATCTATAGCGAAATTTACAAACAAACACCTTTCGTTGTCTGGTTCGACCGAAACCACTGGCAGCCACGCTATCAGCAAATCAGAGTTAAATTCCTATCGACCGATAAATTTCAATTATCTACCGAAAATGGCGCGTTTGATGTGCCAAAGACTTTTAATGTTGGCGATACAATCCGTAAAAAGGACTATTGTTTTCTAGTTAGTTTAAAAGAGGATACCGACGCCGGAGCTATTCAGAATAAGGAATTTGCCTTCATAATCAACGACCTCAATGGACTAGTTGGAAATTATATGAACTCCACCGGTGTTTATATCGAAAGAAACACATCCATGTTGGTAATCTCTTCGAAAGGCCCCAACAAGCAAAAGGAAAAGGATTATCTCAACCAGCTTACCGCTGAATTTTTGTTAAGCAACCTCGAAAAGAAGAATAAAATTCTGACCAATACTATTAACTTTATCGAAAATCAATTGAACCAATTTCGAAAAGATCTGGACCTGATCGAAGCCCAAATTGAGGAATTTCGTAAAAAACACCATTTTATGATGTTGCAGGAAAAAATTGGAAGCCTGCTCAAAAACCTCGATGAAGAATCAAAAGACAGTAAAAACCTCCGCATTGACCTTGAATATTACAAGTATCTGCTTAATTATGTGCAGGAAAGAGAAGATTTTGAAGAAATAGTAATGCCTTCTTCGATGGGAGTTAATTTACCCATGTTCAATGCAGGGGTTGGGAAACTTTCGTTGGCAATTCAGGAAAGAAACAATCTGCTCGCAAATTCAACTAAAGATAATCCGTATCTTCAAATCCTCGAACGAGATATCGAAATATTGAAGGTTTCCTGTGCCGAAAGCATGCGAAGCACCATCGAAACTACTGAGGCAAAACTATCAAGTACAGAGCAGAGAATGTGGAGCCTTAACGAGGAATTTATGAAATTACCACGTCTCGAACGCGAATTTTTAACCATCCAGCGAAAATTTAAAATCATCAACGATCTTTACGACTTCCTATTAAAACGTAAATCGGAAGTAGAAATCCAGCGTGCTGCCAACACTCCCGATCACGAAATAGTTGATTTTGCCGGAGATACCGGTATTTCAAAGATTTCGCCAGGCCCAAATTCGGCATACATGAACGCAATGATTTGGGCAATTTTACTTCCAGCGGCTTTCTTGTTTATGTTGGTTTTTTTTAATAACCGGGTGATGGCCCTTGAAGATATTTATTCGCATACCGAGGTTCCGGTTATTGGCTCGTTGATGCGAAACCCTGAGAAGGGAGTCAGCAGCGTGTTGAAATCGCCTAATTCATTTTTTACCGAATTGCTGCGGATTATCCGCATTAAATTAAATTTCAATCCTGCTCAGGGCGAACAGGTTATTCTTGTTACTTCAGCAATGGAGTTTGAAGGGAAAGCATTTTTTGCGCTCAATTTTGCCTCGGTTTTTGCCCTCACCGGAAAAAAAACCATTTACATCAATTTTAATCTCCGCCGACACAAAGTGCCCACTGATTTTGACCTTGACCCAAGTATCGGAATCACCGATTATCTTATCACCGATTTACAGATAAACGATGTGATCCAAAAAACATTTACCAAAAATCTCGACATCCTCCTGCCAGGGCCAATTCCACCAAACCCTGATGAATTGATTGAATCGGGAAAAACCAAACTGCTTTTTCAGGAATTACGCAAACGATACGATTACATTGTTGTCGAAACCCCGCCAATAGGCCTTGTCGGCGATGCTTACCTTTTGAATAAATACTCAGATGCCACTATGTTTATTGTTCGTTACAACTTTTCGACAAAAAAGGGTTTTTCCACCGCTGTTGAAGAAGCCATTCATAACGAAATGAAAAATCTTTGGATTGTTTACAATGATGTTAAAATGAAAATCAGTACCCGTGATTTATCTTTTTATGGAGAAGATTACAAACCAAAGTATAGAATTATGCCATTAATTATGAAAGTAAGGCAAATTATTGTAGGTTTGCTAAGGAAAATATGATTTGAAAACAACTATTATAAATCATTGAAATTTAATTAAATAAAGAAATATTATGAGTAAAGTTGCATTAATTACAGGTGTCACAGGTCAGGATGGTGCTTATCTTTCAGAATACTTGCTAAAAAAAGGATACATCGTTCATGGGATAAAAAGGAGATCGTCTTCTTTCAATACCGACAGGATTGAACATATTTACCAGGATCCGCACGTTGACCATAAAAATTTCATTCTCCATTATGGCGACATGACCGATTCCACGAATCTGATCAGAATTATCCAGGAAACACAACCCGACGAAATCTATAACCTTGCTGCCATGTCGCATGTTAAGGTAAGTTTTGATACTGCCGAATATGTGGCAAATGCCGATGGTATCGGGGCATTACGTTTGCTCGAAGCTGTGCGGTTACTCAATCTTACAAAAAAAACAAGGATTTACCAGGCGTCAACGAGCGAACTGTATGGCTTGGTTCAGGAAATCCCGCAAAGCGAAAAAACGCCATTTTACCCACGTTCGCCTTATGCTGTGGCAAAACTTTACGCGTACTGGATTATGGTGAATTACCGCGAAGCTTATCAAATGTATGCCTGCAACGGGATTTTGTTCAACCATGAATCCCCACAACGTGGCGAAACTTTTGTAACACGTAAAATTACCCGCGCGGTTGCAAAAATTGCCCTCGGCATGCAAAACACGCTTTATCTTGGAAATCTCTCGTCGAAACGCGACTGGGGACATGCCAAAGATTATATCATTGCCATGCACCTGATTTTGCAGCAGGAAAAGCCCGACGATTATGTTATCGCCACCGGTGTAACCACCGAGGTAAGGGATTTTGTAAGGATGTCTTTTGAAGAATTGGGCATCGAGGTAGCTTTTAATGGCGAAGGATTAGACGAAATCGGAACAGTTGCATCGTGCTGCAATCCGGAGTATAAAGTGGCCATTGGCCAGGAAGTTGTAAAAGTTGACCCACGTTATTTCAGGCCAACCGAAGTTGATATTTTAATTGGTGATGCCACAAAAGCACAAACCAAATTAGGCTGGAAACCTCAATACGACCTTAAAGGTTTAGTTGAAGAAATGATGGAAAGCGATGTGAAATTAATGAAAAAAGACCGGTATCTCCGTGACGGCGGTTTTGAAATTAAGAGCTACTATGAATAAAGATTCAAAAATTTTCGTTGCCGGAAGCACTGGCATGGTAGGAAGTGCCATCGTCCGGAATTTGCTGAATAATGGATTCACCCGGATTATCGGGACTTTTCATTCTAAAAAACCGATTTTGGCCGATGGCGTTACTTACTCCAAGCTTAACCTTCTCAATCAGAATGAAGTAGAAGCTTTTTTTAATCTGGAAAAACCGGATTTTGTTTTTGATGCTGCTGCAAAAGTTGGTGGGATTGTGGCAAACAGCACATATCGGGCGCAGTTTCTTTACGAAAACCTACAGATTCAGAACAACATCATTCACAACGCCTACCTTGCCGGTGTAAAAAAAATGCTGTTCCTCGGGAGTTCGTGTATTTATCCAAAAAACTGTCCGCAACCCATCAAAGAAGATTATTTGCTCACTGATATTCTCGAATACACCAACGAACCTTATGCCATCGCCAAGATTGCAGGTTTAAAAATGTGCGAAAACTACAATCTTCAGTACGGCACAAACTACATCGCGGCTATGCCAACCAACCTTTACGGACCGAATGATAATTACGATTTGCAGACTTCGCATGTGTTGCCGGCTTTGATTCGTAAATTTCACGAGGCCAAAATGAATGGCTCGACAAATGTTACAATTTGGGGAACCGGCTCGCCGCTGCGCGAATTTATGCACGTCGACGACCTTGCCGCTGCCTGCGTTTACCTGATGGAAAATTACGATGGCAACAAGTTTGTAAACATCGGCTGGGGCAAGGATCTCACCATAAAAGACCTTGCATTGCTTATTAAAGATGTTGTTGGCTTTGCAGGTGAGTTGGTTTTTGATACTTCAAAACCCGATGGAACAGCCCGGAAACTATTAGATGTTTCGTTGCTTAACTCGCTGGGCTTTACACCTTCAATTTCGTTAAAAGATGGAATCGAAAATGCTTACGCCGACTTTTTGACAAAATTCTCATGAATCTAAAACAATCTTCAAAATAATTTGAAAATGGAAAATACGATTACCACCAGCACTACCTTGCCGGAAGATGATTGGTCAATGATTATCAGGCCAAAACGAGGTCTTTTGGACATAAACATGCGCGAACTTTGGAACTACCGCGATTTGATAATGCTTTTTGTGAAGCGCGATTTCGTGGCAAAATACAAACAAACCATCCTCGGGCCGCTCTGGTTTATTATTCAACCATTGATCACAACACTCATGTTTACAGTTGTTTTTGGAAATATTGCAGGCATTCCCACCGACGGCATTCCAAAAATTTTATTCTACCTGTCGGGGATTGTCGGGTGGACGTATTTCTCCACCTGCCTCAACGATACATCTCAGACATTTGTAAAAAATGCCTCCATTTTCGGGAAAGTCTATTTCCCAAGGTTGGCACTGCCAATTTCGATTGTCATTTCAAACCTGGTGAGTTTTTTCATTCAGTTTGTTTTTTTGCTGGGATTTTTGTTTTATTTTATGGCTGTTGGTTCTGATATCGCGCCTAACATCAACGTTTTGCTTATTCCGGTTTTAATAGTTTTGATTGCAGGATTAGGTTTGGGATTTGGAATTATCATTTCATCACTCACCACCAAATACCGCGATTTGACCAACCTCGTAACTTTTGGAGTAACGCTCTGGATGTATGCAACACCTATTATTTATCCAATGTCGGGCATTCCCGAAAAGTACCGGATTTTTGTTTTGGCAAACCCAATGACACCAATTGTTGAAACTTTTAAAACCGCCTTGCTTGGCGTTGGTGAGATAAATTACATGCAACTGCTTTACAGCTTTGGGTTTACGGTTGCGGTTTTGGTTGCAGGTGTGATTATCTTTAATAAGGTCGAAAAAACTTTTATGGACACCGTTTAGCGCTTCAATAGGTTAGTTTAGAATAATTTACAAATCGAAAATTTACTAAAATGTCGAAAACAATTATAAAACTCGAGGATATTTCAAAACAATACCGCCTGGGCGTTGTGGGAACGGGAACTTTAAGCCACGATTTGAACCGATTTTTTGCTAAAATGATGGGTAAAGAAGACCCAACTAAAAAAGTTGGCGTTTCCAACAGGCTCGATACCGTTGATGGTCAATATGTGTGGGCTTTACGCGATATCAACCTTGAAGTTGGCGAAGGTGAAGTGCTTGGAATCGTAGGTAAAAATGGAGCCGGAAAATCAACACTGCTCAAATTGCTTTCCCGCGTAACTGCTCCTACAACAGGAAGCATTAAAGTCAGAGGAAGAATTGCCAGCCTTTTGGAGGTTGGCACAGGATTTCATCCCGAACTTACCGGTAAGGAAAATGTTTACCTCAACGGTGCAATCCTGGGGATGACAAAGCGGGAAATTGATTCGAAATACGAAGAAATCATCGAATTTTCCGGTGTAAAAAAGTATGCTGAGACTCCTGTAAAGCGATATTCATCAGGCATGTACGTGCGTCTGGCATTTGCAGTAGCCGCTCATCTCGAACCTGAAATTTTGATTGTGGATGAAGTTCTTGCCGTTGGCGATGCCGATTTTCAGAAAAAAGCCATCGGCAAAATGCAATCGGTCTCCCGGAGTGGCCGGACGGTTCTTTTTGTAAGCCACAACCTCACCGCCGTTGAACAACTTTGCACCAAAGGGATTTTAATGCAAAACGGTACAATTACTTTGCGCGGTGGTGTTCACGATATTACCACAGCTTATAAAAAGATTTCGGTAAACGAAAACGATTTAAAACGCAGTGGCACCGGGCTTATCCGGTTTCAGGAATACAAAATGACAAACCTTGAAGGACAAAAAATTGACGAGGTTTTCCTTGGCGAAGATTTTATTGTAAGCACCGTAGCAAAAGCCAACGAACCCATTGATTACACCGACCTTTCGCTCGATATCCGAAATGATTCCAACGAATTTGTTGGCCACATCACCAATGCAGATGACCTTTTCGAAATCAAAAAAATTGACAAGGGCGATACTTTCAGTGTTTCTGTAACCGTGAAGAATATTTCGCTGGCTCCAGGCACATATTATATTTCAATCTGGCTTGGAAATTCGTATGGTACAATGGATTACATCGAAAATTGTATCCGCTTTAACATCAAACAGGGCGATAAGTTTATTTTGCGGCCCTATCCCTTCGACAAACGGGCGAAAATTGTGCTTCAATCCAAATGGAATTTCAAATAAAACCGACGGATTATGGATAAAAACCCAATGATTAGCGTGCTGATGCCGGTTTACAACGGGCGTGATTATCTGCGGCCGGCAATTGACAGCCTTTTAAATCAGACTTTTAAGGATTTTGAAATTGTTTTGGTTAATGATGGCTCAACGGACGATTCGCAGGAAATTATTGATTCATACAACGACCCGCGCATTGTGCCCATTATGCAAAAAAACCAGGGAGTAGCCCGTTCGCTCAATAAAGGCCTAAAAGTGGCCAAAGGAAAATATGTGCGCCGCCATGATGCCGACGACATTTCCACGCCGGACTCCTTCCAAAGGCAAGTTCATTTCCTCGAAAATCATCCCGATTACGTGATGGTTTGTAATCAGCAGGCTTTTATGACTTCGAATGGTAAGGTTGCCATGAATTACAGGCTGCCAAACAACAAATACTTTGGAGGTAAAAGCTATCGCGATTTAACCCTCGACGATTTTAAACCAGACCGTGCCAGCCCGGTGGTTCACGGAACTGCCTGTTACCGCCGCCAGGAAGTTTTGGACATGGGTTGTTACCGTCCTGAATTTATTGTTTCCGAAGACAACGATTTGTGGATGCGCCTTCTCGAAAAATACAAAATTGCCATTTTGAGCGATTGCAGCTATTTTATGCGCATTCACGGTGGCTCTGCAACCAACCGCCATGCCAATAAAATACAGTATTTCCGCAACCTTTTGCAGGAATACTCGCAACAGCGAAAGCTTACTGGCACCGACCCGATTATGCGTGGTGAGGTAATTCCGCCGCCACCTGCCGAAAAACCCGCCGAAACAGCGCCTGTAAAGCATCCCAAAGGAAAATATTTGCGGGAAGATTTGCAGTATATGTACGGCCTGGTTTTAAATGCAAAAGATTGTAAACTAATTCGCAAATATGGTGGTGAGATGCTCCATGACGGCT
>CAIYZW010000291.1 GCA_903930725.1 uncultured Bacteroidota bacterium | reverse complement strand
GTGAAGAAGGTTTTGATTTCTTGAAACCACATTTTTTTCAAATTCTGTTCAGTTTTAATAAAGGATGGTTCGTTTACACACCACTGTCTATGGTGGCAATGTTTGGATTTGTTTATCTGTTTTTTAAAAATCGTTTTCGATTTTTCTGGGGACTGATTTTCCTTGGGATTTCTATTTATGTTGCTTCAAGCTGGTGGGCGTGGCATTATACCTCTACTTTCGGGCAGCGCGTATTTATTGATTTTTATCCCTTTATCGCCATTTTGCTGGGATTTGCGTATTTGCTGATTCGGAAGCAAAAAATCCTGACAGCAGTTGGCATAGGGGTTGTCATTTTTTTGACCGGCTTAAACGTTTTACAGTTTTATCAGCATTACACTTTTGTTTTTCCAGCCGGAACCATTGATTTTAAGCAATATAAAGCTTCATTCTTCCGCCTGATACCTGCGCCACGTGTTGATTTTCCAATGGAAAAGGTTGTTAATTGCGATGTTTTGACGAATGATTTTGAGAAAGATTACGGATGGCTGAATTACGCATCAGTAACCGACACTCTTGCCTTTGAAGGGAAATTTTCGTCGCAGGCCGGTTTGGTAAACGAATACAGCATTGGCTTGTATGAGCCGCTCAAAAAACATCTGACCACCGATTTTGGCTGGGTAAAAGTATCGTGTCAGGTATTCTCAAATCAGAAGTATTCAGATGTGAGAATGGTGATTGATGTTGAATCGCAAAGCAAAAGCATACTTTATAAACCTTTTTACCTTCGCGACGTAAACCGCAGAAATGCATGGACTTACCTTGAGTTTGTCATTAAACTTCCAAAACTGAAAACCGATGAAGATATGCTTCGGGTATATTTTTTTAACACAAAAATCGATGAATTTTTCCTGGTAGATAATTTAAAAGTCGAGATTTTGTCGCTTAAAGAGGAGTTTGAGTTTTATTGAAAAGGTTTAAAATTGTATTTCGAGAAATTATAACAATCTGTAAACGGACGCCTGTTTATGATTCTAAAGAAAATTAAATTCGATCAGATTATTCTTTTGATAATCCTCTCACTGGCTGCATTCCTGCGGTTTTACAACTATGTCGGCTGGTCGCTCAGCAACGACGAGTTAAGCGCGCTGGCAAGGCTGCAGTTTGATAGTTTTGGTGAGATGATCACGCAAGGTGTGATGCTTGGCGATTTTCATCCTGCCGGAGTCCAGGTTTTCCTGTGGTTTTGGATAAAAGCCTTTGGAAACAGTGTTGCCGCAGTTCGTCTGCCTTTTATTATTTTCGGGATAATATCGGTTTATTTTGTTTTTTTGATAGGAAAACGTTGGTTTAGCCCGTCGGTAGGGCTTTTCGCTGCTTCGGCGATGACGTTTTTGCAGTTTTCGATTCTTTACAGCCAGTTGGCCCGGCCTTATAGCCCCGGCTTGTTATTTTCGCTGGCCACAGTTTGGTTTTGGACGAAAATTGTTTTCAACGAACAAAGGAAGTTTTCGGAATATGCCGGATTTGTGGTTTTTGCCGCTTTTACTGCCTATTCGCACCATTACAGCTTTTTGTTTGCGGTTATTGTCGGACTTTCGGGTTTTGTTTTTTATCGAAAAATCGAATGGAAAAACTACCTCATTTCGGCTTTGGCGGTTGGTGTTTTGTATCTTCCACATCTTAAGATTTTCCTTTACCAGTTTGGAATTGGCGGCGTTGGTGGCAACGATGGTTGGCTC
>CAIYZW010000290.1 GCA_903930725.1 uncultured Bacteroidota bacterium | reverse complement strand
TGCCTAAAACCAGATCTCCTACGCCATAGGACCAGGCGTCGAAAACCTGCCAGGAGATATCCTCGGTATTGTCGGTTGGAGAGTTGGGCTGGACGCGGGCACTCATGTAGCCCTTGCTCCCGATCTTACTGTCGGGCAAAGGATTGAAAACCTTCTGCCCCACCAAAATCAATTCATCATTATTCATCAGCTTTACCAGGCAGGCAATTACATCGCTTGTTAAGCCGGGCATGATGGCTTTAATGGATTCTTCAGATTCGGTAAGCACAAATCGCTTTAGCTCACCCATCGTCCAGTTTTGGTGAGCCTGGTTTTGAGAAGTTGTTTGATGAATGAGTTCCAGAATTCCATCGCTGAACAAAGTGTTTTTATCCAGATTCGTAATTTTGGTTTGCATAAGCAGGGCACGGGCATTGAGGCGCGAGGCCTCGCTGTTGGCTGCTACACCAATGGTAAGATCACCTTCTTTAAATGCGTTGGCCGCCCCGATTATCTGTCGGTAAAGGGTCAGGTCCCATTGACCTTTAACTCTTTGTAAGTACGAAAAAACATCTTCTCCCTGCAAAGGAGAGCCGATGCTGACCGGAGTAACAAATCCAGGTATGTTTGATCCTGCTTCAAAATTACATCTATTGAAGATGATAAGCGAAACTCCCAGCATACTGGTTTGGGCAAGAAATTTTCGTCGGGTTAGGGTATTCATATTTCAAAAATAATTATTTCTTCACTGTGTTTTTGTGTTCGATAAGCTCGGGTTTTACTTTAGCCGATTTATTTTTACTAAATAATTTGCCCAACCAACCAAACAGGCCAGTAATTGCTCCGCTAATGGCAGGTTTTTCATTAATTCAGCAGATTTTTCAAAAATAGCGCCGTGATGATATTTCGTTCATTATTCTAAACCAAGTAATAGCCATATTATGAAACCTTTAATTCTTTCAAATCGGAATACCTGAGATCATTTTTGATAAAGTTCATTAATTTATCCAGATGGACTTTTAGCCATTCAGGCTAAAACCAAAATCTTGAGATTTTCTATAGCCCAAACCTTCAGGTTTGGGATTGTTGGAATCCCCAACCTAATGATGATAGGGCGTTTACGCCCTTATTACCATTAGAATTATCCTTGTCGAATGAAGGTCGTAAACGACCTTGCATAAAAGACTCACGGTCTCAATTACCCAGGGCTGCGGAAGCTGAGCCTGTCGAAGTTAAGCCCTGGGCTATAGATTCTTTTCTTAATCAAACATTGTTATCATTTCTTAACCTGACGGTAATGCTCCTCACTTCTAACTCCTCTATTCCCCCTGCCCCAGCGAATATCCGCGTATCCCGTTAAAATTGTAAAGGTTTTCGGTTTTGATAAAATCCAAGCCTGCTGAAGCAAAATTTTGTAAAAGATGGATAATCTCGTTTTGGGCAATCCTGTGATTTGAGGTTTCAGTTAAAACGAAACGGCAGCGCCAGTGGTCGGTGCAAAATATTTCTGGCTGGCCATCGGGATAAACCTTTACACCCCTGTTGGTTATCATTTTGAGCTTTAGATGAGTAGCAGGCAATTTATCAATTATTTTTCCAAGGATTTCGGGATTCCTGTCGTTTTCGTTCCAATCTAAAAAAACATCCACACCAACCAATTCCTTAACTTTTGCAGATTCTGGTTTTGTGATAATATGAATCTGGCGACCTGTTTCATCGAAACTTGCCGGGGTAAGGTCGAGTGGTTTCTGGCCGAGACGATTTATAACTTCTTCGGCAAATTCGTCGGTGCCCACGCGTTTAAAACTCATGTCTTTACGGAAAATATCTCCGGTATGAATCCCGTCTTCGAGGGTTTTGAGCCATGCATTTTCTATTTTTTCGGCAACTTTGTTCTGGCCTAGATGCACGAGCATCAAAATGGCGCCGTTTAATAAACCTGATGGATTTGCTATGCCCTTTCCGGCAATATCCGGCGCTGAACCATGAATGGCTTCAAACATGGCGAAATTTTCGCCAACATTTGCCGAGCCACCAAGTCCAACCGAGCCTGCAACTTCGGCGGCAATGTCCGAAATTATATCACCGTAAAGGTTCAATGTTACAATCACATCAAAAGCCTCAGGGCGGCCGGCAATCATGGCAGCGCCAATATCAATAATCCGGTGTTCGGTTTCGATGCCCGGATATTCGGCAGCAATTTCATCAAAAAGCGAATGAAACATCCCGTCCGTTTGTTTCATAATATTGTCTTTGGTCATGCAGGTTATCTTTTTGCGGTTATAGGCAAGGGCATACTCAAAGGCGTACCGGATAATCCGCTCGCTTCCCGGGCGTGAAACCAATTTCAGGCACTGGATTACCTCGTTGGTTTGCTGATGCTCGATGCCGGCATAAAGGTCTTCTTCGTTTTCACGGATAATTACGAGGTCCATCTTTGGGAAATGTGAGCGCACATAAGGCGTGTAAGCCCGGCAAGGCCTTACATTCGAGAACAGGCTCAACGATTTGCGGATGGTAACATTCACGCTTTTGTAACCACCACCTTGCGGCGTAGTAATGGGCGCTTTAAGGAATATTTTATTTTTTCTGAGATTATTCCATGATTGCTGCGAAATTCCGGATTTTTCGCCAGCCTGGTAAACCTTTTTGCCAATTTCGATAAAATCGTATTCAAGGTCAGCACCGGCGGCTTTTAATATTTTAATGGTGGCATCCATTATTTCGGGACCAATGCCATCGCCCTTAGCAACAGTTATGCGTTGTTTCATGTTTTTCTTAAGATTTTAGAAAGAAGAGTTTGAAGAAGTGGGCAGTAGCCAGTGGGCAGTGGGCAGGCT
>CAIYZW010000289.1 GCA_903930725.1 uncultured Bacteroidota bacterium | reverse complement strand
TTTCCAATGGTTTATCCAAAATCCTTTCATTCAAGGAATCGGCAACCGGAGTTGGTGAAGGTGACTTGGCAAAAATGGTAAGTATTTATCCAAATCCTGCCAATAGCGAAATTACCATTATGTCTCCATTTAGCGGAACAAATTCAAATGCCGTGTTTACTAACACTGCCGGTGAAGTTGTAATGGTTCAGCAATTGAACTCAAGCACTTCAAAAGTAGATGTTAGCAATCTGGCTCCTGGAGTTTACATTGTTACTTTACGAAATAACGAAAGCGTTGTAGTAAAACGCCTGGTTATCAACTAACCTTAATTGGTAATTAATTTCAAATCCCCCGCACTCTTCAGGAGATGCGAGGGATTTTTTTTGGGATCAGGTTCAAAAACCGGGGAATAGCTTGTGACCTTTGGAGACTAAGAGTTTTAGCGAAATGAAGATCTGTTGTGACGAAATTAAAGAAAAAATAAACGGTAATAACAAAATGCAGCCTTGTGGGTCGACATTATAAAAGTAAAATGATGTGGGAAATGAATGGTTTATCAGCAATAATGTCGCCCCGACCTGGATTTAAGAAACGGGCTTGAATGTTTAATGCCATAATATCGCGCCTGCAATACTACTTTGGCTCAAACGATTATGGAAAAATGAAACTAATGGTCATAAAGTCAATTTTTATTATTCCAAAAATCTTTTTCCATCCTCTAAAATTAAATGACCAAACTTTTCTTCGTTTTTCAGAGCAGATTTTTTGTTTAGTCCCTGCTAAATTAGCATGAGTAGTTATTTTCACAATAAGTGGAGCCAGGTATAAAATTGCTGTAAATCGATGAATCTTTCAACTTATTTTCGCTTATGGAAATTCGTTGATTATTTGATTGACCAATAAAACGGAGATGAAATTCTACATGTCCATCGTTACCTGCTTTCCATTGATTACAATCTTTGTGGAAACCACAATTGAGGATTTTTGTTTCACCTGATCTGCGTTTCCGGATTGATCTCCACCAACAGAAATTATAAACTCACCTGGCTCTATAACTCGCTTTGAAGCTTCGTTAATAATCGAAAAATCCCGGGGATTGAGCGCAAATACAAGCATTTTTTCTTCGCCTGGATCTAGGAAGATTCTTTCAAATCCTTTTAATGATATGATTGGTGACCAGTTTTGAAAAGTAAGATTTTTAAGATAAAGTTGAGCGACTTCTTCACCGGCCATTTTTCCGGTATTTTTAACTTTTACCGTAACCTGAATGCTGTCGCCGGTATCGGCATCCTCCGGAATTTCAAGATTTGAATATTCGAAAGTCGAATAACTCAAACCAAAACCAAACGGGTAAAGCACCTCACCTTCAAAATAGCGATAAGTGTGACCTTTCATATTGTAATCGCCGAAAGGCGGAAGATCATTCACTGATTTATAAAAAGTTATAGGCAGCCTTCCGGAAGGATTGAAATCTCCGAATAAAACATCTGCAATGGCAGCCCCGCCTGCCTGTCCGGGATACCAGGCTTCGACTATGGCGGGAAGGTTTTGATCGGCCCAATTGATCGAAAGTGCACTCCCATTTATAAGAACCAGTACGATTTTTTGATTTACCTGATAAATAGCTTTGAGCAGCTCCTCCTGCAAGGCTGGCAGCTCCAGCGTTGTACGGTCGCCACCTTTAAACCCTTCAACAGGCACATCCATTTCTTCACCTTCGAGGCGCGGCGATAAACCCATCACCATCACTACAACATCGGCTTTTTGCGCAGCTTCCAGGGCCTCTTTGCGATAATCTTTGCCAGGAATTTTCCAGCGGAAATCAATCTGACAATCGCCGTATTTATTAAAAGCATCCACGCGAAGGGAGTACTTTTTGCCTTTAATTAATTGAACTTCAACATATCGCTGGATGGGTTCATGTCGGTTTTCATATTCTTTGAGCAACGAATCGCCAAGGAAAATCCTGTAACCATTGCCAAAACACCCTAACAAATATTTGCCGGTTTCGGGAGCTGTAAGTAAACCTGTCCATTTCACCGCAAAATCATCATCATTAATTCCTTCAACCGGAGCCTTATCCCAAAAATTAAAACTCACAATCTCAACACTTTTGGTAATAACCGGATTACCTTTCATCTCATTATTATCAAAATATTCGCCAACCAAACCTGCAACTTCTTTTCCATTTTCGAGATGGCTTAACTGAGCTGCAGGAACCTGAAATAATTTGGGCATCCCATCAGCCCAGTCGCAGCCGTGGGCATAGATTACAGAAGTATTTTTATCCAATTTTTCGCGAATTCCTCTGAGCGGAGTTATGGGGTCAGTAGGGGTTCCATTATAGTTTCCAAGTAAAACCTCCAGATCATCGGAGTTAGGGCCAATAACAGCAATGGTTTTGATGTCCTTTTTTAGAGGTAGGAAATTGTTTTTATTTTTGAGCAGAACGATAGATTTTTGAGCTGTTTCCAGCGCAAGTTTGCGATGTTTGGCGCAATCATTTACTTCGATTGGAATTTTGGAATATTCCACAATTTGGGATGGGTCGAACATGCCAAGCTGAAAACGTGCTTTTAGTAATCTTTTGAGTGATAAATCAACCTTATTTTCTTTGATAAAGCCAGAATCAATGGACTGCTGCAAATCGCGATAAACTACGCCGCAGTTGAGGTCTGTTCCGGCTTTGATGGCGATGGCACCGGCCTCGGCTGAGTTTTTGGCAGTCTTTTGGAAGTTATAAAAATCAGT
>CAIYZW010000288.1 GCA_903930725.1 uncultured Bacteroidota bacterium | reverse complement strand
TAGTGTCGGCCCTTTATTGAGTATTGATAATGATCAGGAAATTTCTATTTTAGGCGCTCATTTTCCCAATCTTCCAAATACAAACAATGTAAGAAAACTATTTGATACTGGCAGAGTAACCATGTTGGATGCAACCGGGCCTGGTGCTGGTTCAGCTTTTGAATATGACCCCTTCAACCGGATTGATTGGCGTGCATCACAGCCCGGCCTCTGGACAGGCAGAGTTTCAACCGACTGGCATACCGCCGCTAACTGGGACGATTTTAATGTACCTGATGAATCTATTGATGTGCTTATCCCGGAATCCGTGACCAGCATGAATATGCCTGTAATAAATAATAACGCTGCTTGTAAAAACCTGTTGAATTATGGCCAGCTCACCATCCAGAACCAAACCCTTACAGTTAATGAGAAACTGATTTTATTTGGACATTTAAATGTAAATAAAACCGTTGCGGTGGAGGGTGATTTCTGGTGCCAGGAAGGATCTTCTGCAGCAGCCACCACAACAAGTTCAATATATTGTAAAGGAAATTTGTTTTTTGCAGCCGGGTCGGGTGTGCAGCTTAATAATGGTGTGGTAATATTTTCAGGTGATGGCAATTCAATAATAAGGAATAATTCGATTACAAGTTACTACAATGAAATCGTTTGTGACAAAAACTCAGGTGGTGTGGTGAGTTTTGATGCCTCCAGCGGTTTTCCGTTGAGAATCAATGGAAATCTTTCCATTAACGATGGGTCAACCTTCATCTGTACCTCCGGCCAAAACATTATACTCAAAGGCCATCTGATCAGTGAAGGCACTTTCCAATGTGAATCAGGCACTTTCATCCTCAATGGAAATTCCCATATTATTACAATGAGTATGAACAACTATTTCCATAATCTTGATTTCAATATGACCGGATCGGCTTCGTTTACCGACATTTTCTCAAATTCATTGACAATCAAAAATGATTTGATAATCAATTCGGGTGTGTTTTATGGTGGGAGTACAATCATCAGTGTGGGCAGGGACTGGAAAAACAATGCGGGATCGGGTTCCTTTGTTGCTCAACAAAGTAAAGTAATTTTTGAAGGGAATGATCCGGGCGAAAACCAGTTCATTTATGGCGGGGGAAGTTTCAATACTATTGAACTTCGGCAGCACTCCGATGCTAAACTAACGATTGATGATGGCGCAGCAACGATTTGCAACAAATACGACTGGACTTCAGGGACGTTGGAAGTAGTTAATGGAGTGTTCAATTCTTATGATTTGTTGGATGACCGGATCGCCGGAAACTGGATACTGCACAACAACGGGTCAATATATCTCTATGACGAGTCAACCATGGGACTTGGAGGAAATGTTACTATTTACGGCGGAGTATTTAGTGTCGCCGGCGGTCAGCAATATTTCAGTTACTGGCCAAGTGTTTCGGATGCTTCGCTGGTGATGAGTGGTGGAATTCTTGAATTTAATAATCAATCAATTCAAATTGAAGAAAATGCATCCTGTTCATTTACCAGCAACATTACCGGGGGCATTATTAAAACCACTGGTTGGTTCTTTGCTGACCATCCCGGGTTCAATCCAACCGGAGGAACGGTTGAAATTTACGGTCAATCCGATGGTTACGTTGGTTCCGGAAACGGCAGTGAATTTTATAACCTCCGGATCAACAAATCCACAATATCTCCTGCGGTGGGGATGGAAAATGCTGTTGTAAAAAAGGCTTTAACTGTTGATGGCGGACGTATTAATATCATGGATGGTGATAGCCTTACATGCCTCGAAAGCTTAAACCTGAACAACGGTTGGCTTGAAATATATTACGGAGGCACATTAAATATGGGCAATTTCTCCGCATTAAACGTCGCAGAGGGTGCTCAACTCAGAACTTATGGACTTCCTGAAAACAGAAGCTTAATTACCGGATTTACCCCCTCATCTTATTATCAGATTACGGTTGCTGATGGTGGCTGGATTTCGATGAGGAATACCATCATCGAAAATCTTGACGAAACAGGACTGTTTATTTATAACAATGCTGAGG
>CAIYZW010000287.1 GCA_903930725.1 uncultured Bacteroidota bacterium | reverse complement strand
GCAGGTTTGTTCTTGTTGAATACCCATAAATAGGTGTAAATGCCGGTATTGAAAAACTCGTCGGTAGGCATTTGTATCAGGGCTTCCACGTAATCGTTGTCGAAAAAGAATTTGCGGATATTGCTTTCGCCACTTCCGGCATCGCCGCTAAACAAGGTGGAGCCGTTGTGTACCACAATGGAAAGCCCATCGTCGGCCAAATGATAAAGGATGTGCTGGGTAAACAGAAACTGCCCGTCGGAAATGGAAGGGATGTCGTGAAAGCGTTCGGTCTGGTCGTTGTCGATGTCCTTTTTGTAGCCTTTCCAGTCAACGCCATAAGGCGGATTGGCTACCACAATATCGAATTTGTTGTGAATGAATTTAATGTCGGTGAGGCTGTTGCCGTATTCAATTTTAGAGTCTTTGCGGAAACGGCTTTCAATTTTGGCCAAGGCATAAAGCGAGTCGCTCCAGTCTTGCCCGAAAGTGGCAGTTGGCCGGTTCGGAAATTTCTCCTGAATTTTGTCTTCAACGCCAAACAACAAGTTTCCGCCGCCGCAAGTCGGGTCAAAAATGGTCAGAAACTTGCCGTTATCGACCATTTTCGAAGCAATGATTTCAGAAATTAGCGAGATAATATCATCCGGAGTATATTGTTCCCCTGCTGTTTCTGCCGAAATATCGGCCCATTTGCGTTTGATGTGTTCTTCGAGTGTGGTAATTTCGGAGTTATTGAATGGAGCCAAATCTATTTCGCTCCAGGTTTTCACTGAAGCAAACAGAATCCCTTTCTTTTTAAGCTGACCGCTTACGCCCGAAATGTCGAGAAACTTTGCCTCTTCATTTCCTTTGTCAACGCCCAGCAGGTACTTTGTTTCGGCGTCGAAGGCTTTTAAATAAGTATGAAAGTCAACATCAAAAGTCTTGTCGTTTTTACAGATGTCTTTCAGCGTTTTGTTTTCGCGAACCACATAATCGTTGAAGCCTAAACCTAAATCCTTAAATTCTTCGATGAACCCATCAATATCATTTCGGTCAATTTCACTTTCCAGTTCTTTTGCATACCTGATCAGGCGGCTTTCGACCATGATCAGCGCAAAGAAAGGCATCATAAATTTTGGAAAATCACTTTGTTTAATTCCGGCACCAATAAGGAGATCAGCCGTTTTCCATACGTCTGATTCGTATTGTGAAATGTTTTGAGACATACTTAAATCTTAAATCGTTGAGTTAATTGTCAAATGTAAGCATACACAATTAAACCCCAAGCCATACAAAACATATATTTTTGATTTTGACCGTTGGAGAAATATTTCAAAACCTTATTTGCCCGATTGTTTTCAAAGTTCAATTTTTATAAAAAAGTGCGCTTCATTTGTTAAATTAAGCCTTTCGTGTCGAATTTCTACCGTTTCAGAAAATAGCAGCACTACCCATATTATTCTTCAACAGTCATTTTGTAAATTAGTTAAGTAACTCATCGTCTGTGGATGGGTAAAATAAAATCAAAAAAAACAATCTTAAAATTTATTTTATGAGTGATACTAATCGTTATTCATCGGTCATTCCGCCAGAAGTTGCTGAACAGGCCAAAGATTTTTTTCATCAGGGCGCTCAGGTCCTGGCTCCTTATCTGATTAATCTAACTCCGGATGAAAGGATACAGTTGCCCAAAATGGGAGACAAGTCAATACCGTTTGTAACCAAAGGCGCCGAATACCTTCGGATACCTAGTTCACCAGCGCCTCCTTATCTTAATCCGGAAGATTTGGTTGTTGATCTTAACGCTTTTGAAACCATTCGACAAATCAGGCAGATTGTACAACCTATTGCTGATATGTTGGACGATACCATGCTACTTTGCGGCAGTGAAGCGTATGTAGCCGTACTGGCTTTTTACACTTACCTGAAAGGGGCAGCCAAAATGAATGTAGCGGGAGCCAAAACCATCTTTGATGATTTAAGCACACGGTTTCCTTCCCGGCCGGCAAAAAAAGAAAAAGTAGCTTAATTCGAGAAACCCTGGACACAGACTCCGGGGTTCTTTATTTCACCCTTAACATACCACCTCAGAGGTACCCCCTACCACCTCGGAGGTACCCTCTACCACCTAAAAGGTGCAACATCGGACCTTTTAGGTACCCCCTACCACGTCAAAGAGAGAACGACGGACCTTTTTGCTCCGACATTCCCCGAAAAAGGAGGAAGGTTGGAGGTTTGAGGTGCACTCGACCACCTAAAAGGGAGGATGGAGGAGGTTTTTGGTACCCTCGACCACCCAAAAGAGGGAATG
>CAIYZW010000286.1 GCA_903930725.1 uncultured Bacteroidota bacterium | reverse complement strand
GTTTTCGAAAGGCAACAGCGGCTTTGGGATCAGAAAGTGGGCAGCGAAATCCAGTATCTTCAGGCAAAATCGAACAAAGAATCGCTCGAAAACCGCATGGCCACAATACAAGAGCAAATTGCCCGGACAAAAATAAAATCGCCCATCAGCGGGAGCATCGAAAATGTTCCGGTAAAAGTTGGACAGCTGGCAGGTCCGGGAAGCCCGGTAGCAATGGTGGTCAACTTTTCGAGTGTAAAAGTTGAGGCCGAACTTGCCGAATCGTATTCCTCAAAAGTTAAGGTTGGCAATCCTGTGGTTATCAATTTCCCCGACGATAATCAGAACATTGATTCTAAAATCTCATTTACCAGCAAATATATCAACCCTGTTAACCGCACCTTTACCATCGAAGTTCCGCTAAAACCGGGCAACGTGGTTTATCGTGTAAATATGGTTGCCGTTGTTAAGATTAATGATTATCAAAATCCGGCGGCAATTTCGATTCCCATAAATGTTATCCAGAATTCGAAAAGCGGTAAATATGTTTTCCTGGCAAAAGCCTCGGGCAGCAACTTTGTCGCATCAAAACAAGTGGTTGAAATAGGCCAGATTTATGATGGCAAAGCCGAAATTATTTCAGGACTTTCGGCGGGTGATAAAATTATCAGCCAGGGTTACCAGATGGTTAACGACGGACAAATTGTAACTTTTGTCCAGTAATATTATCGCAACAGATTAAAGGCTAATAAAATGGAAAAGAAAGCACATAAATATTTTTTTGCTACCAACTGGGCTATTGATAACAAAACCAGCGTTTATATCCTCACTATTTTTATTACGGTGCTGGGTTTGATGAGTTACAACAGCCTCCCGAAGGAATCGTTCCCCGACATCGTTATCCCGACCATAATGGTTTCGGCGCCATATCCGGGAACTTCGCCCGAGGATATGGAAAACCTCGTAACACGCCCCATCGAAAAGCAAATTAAAGGTTTGGGAGATGTTAAGAAAATCACCAGTAAATCTGTTCAGGATTTTTCGATTGTGGTTGTCGAGTTTAACACCGACGTAGAAATTGCCGAGTGTAAACAACGCGTTAAAGATGCGGTTGACAAGGCCAGGACGGACCTTCCAAACAACCTTCCCGACGACCCGAATGTTGCGGAAATTGACTTTTCGGAATTCCCGATTTTGTATATCAATATTTCGGGCGATTACGACCTCGACCAGTTAAAGAAATACGCCGACATTGCCCAGGATCGCATCGAATTGCTCAAGGAAATTACGCGTGTGGATATTGTTGGTGCGCTCGAACGCGAAATCCAGATCAATGTTGACATGTATAAAATGCAGGCAGCCAGCGTTACTATGAGCGACCTCGAACGGGCTATCTCCAGCGAAAATCTCACCATTTCGGCAGGTAATATTTCCACTTACGGAATGAAAAGGTCGTTGCGTGTTGCCGGGCAGTTTACCCGCCCCGAACAGATCGAAAATATCGTCCTTAAATCGTCGAGTGGCGCCATTTTGTATATCAAAGATGTGGCTCAGGTTAAGGATGGTTTTAAGGAACAGGAAAGCTTTTCGAGGCTTGAAGGCCAGAATGTAATCACGCTTAACATCATCAAACGTAGTGGCGAAAACCTGCTCGATGCTTCCGACAAAATCAAAGACATCATTAATAACGATCTTGAGGGCAAGGTTTTCCCGTCCGATTTAAAGATTACACTCACCGGCGATCAATCCAAATTTACACGAAACACCCTCGAAGAACTCATCAATACACAAATTATCGGGTTCCTCCTGGTTACTTTGATTTTGATGTTTTTCATGGGTTTCAACAATGCCTTTTTTGTGGGGCTTTCGGTGCCGCTTTCGATGTTTATTGCCTACCTCGTTTTGCCGGGGCTTGATTTTTCGATGAACATGATTGTGATGTTTGCCTTCATTTTTGCGCTTGGAATTGTGGTTGACGATGCCATCGTGGTCATCGAAAACACGCACCGGGTTCATAAATACGAACCCAACATTGTCGAAGCAGCCAAACAGGCGGCGGGAGAAGTTTTCCTGCCTATTTTATCCGGGACATTAACCACACTCGCACCTTTCTTCCCGCTCATTTTCTGGCCGGGAATAACGGGAGAATTTATGAAGTACATTCCCATCACGCTCATTATCACACTTTTTGCTTCACTTTTCGTGGCTTATGTTATCAACCCGGTGTTTGCCGTTTCGTTTATGAAACACGAGTACGATAAACATGAGCCTGTGAGCATCTTTAAAAAGTATAAATGGGTGCTCATCGTGCTTGCCGGTGCTGCTGCGATTTCTTATCTTATTGGCTGGATTGGCATTGGAAATTTCTTAGTTTTCATCTTTATCATGATGATGCTTTTCCACTATGTTATCAATAAGATGATTGCCTATTTCCAGGAAACAATCTGGCCATATCTGATGAGTTTGTACGATAAACAGCTCAGATTTGTTTTATACGGACGGCGGCCCTATTACCTGCTTTTCCTTATTTTGGGCCTGTTTGTTTTTACGATTTATTTAACTGGAGTTACCAAACCAAAAGTGTTGTTTTTTCCGGATAACGACCCCAATACGATTGATGTTTTTGTGAGCCTTCCGGTTGGAACCGATCAAAAATTTACCGATTCGATTGCCACCATTGCCGAAAAGCGTATTTATGAAGCAATCGGTGAAAACAATCCAATTGTCGAGTCGGTGATTACCAACGTTGCTTTGGGTGCCTCGCAGGATTTTTTCGACCGCACCAGTTCATCACACCTGGCAAAAATCACCATCAACTTTGTCGAGTTTAAATATCGCAAAGGCGATAATACCAGCAATTATATTGACCGTATCCGCGAAAAGGTTCAGGGAATTGCCGGAGCCGAAATTGTGGTTCAGAAAAATGAGATGGGACCTCCCACCGGAAAGCCCATCAACATCGAGATTACCAGTGAAAACCTGAACGAACTGATTGATTAC
>CAIYZW010000285.1 GCA_903930725.1 uncultured Bacteroidota bacterium | reverse complement strand
TGATAATAAGAATAATATGAAAGTAAAACAAATTGAAAACGAAAAAAGGTGTCTGGAAAACTTCCTTCCAGACACCCTTCTTGTCTTAAAAATCACAAATGAAAAATTAATGCAATCAAAACATAATTTACGCCGGATTTTTAATCGGTCTAACAAGTAATATTGTTATAACTGCCACAAAACACAAAACTCCACAAATGGAAAAGGCAAGTGGGAAATTGCCGAGATCACCCAATTTGCCTCCCAAAATCGGGAAAATTATCCCACCAATAGCATATGCAAGGAAGACCCAGCCATAATTCTGACCAAAGTTTTTGTTTCCGAATATGTCGGCAGTGATGGTTGGGAATAACGAAAACAGACCGCCGTAGTTAAAGCCAATAAGCACTGCAAATAAGTAAAGGGTAAATTCAAACCCGGCCATCCATTGGAATAAAATAACAAACACGCCCTGAGTAGCCATCATAATTGCGATTGATGTCTTTCTGCCGATTTTGTCGCTTATCATTCCCCATAAAATTCGGCCAAAGCCGTTGAAAAGTGCGAAAAATATGGCCATCGCAAGGGTTGCAGCTGCTGCAGATACTTCCTTGGAAAGTCCATTCGCCTGTAAAGCTTCCATCGGCCAGAGTTTCATAAGCCCGATGCTCATTAAACCTGCGCCTGCGCCAAAAGCATACGTCAAAACAATTAAATAAAATTGCGTTGTTTTTAACATCTCGGCACTCGAAAAATCCACAGATCCCGTTGGTTTTGAAACTGTATTTTCAGGAGGATTCCATCCTTCAGGTTTCCATCCAACAGGCGGAAATTTCATCCAGATACTTCCTAAGAGGATTGTTGTTGTAAAAATGATCCCAAGAACTATAAAGGTGTTCGACATTCCGATGTGTTTAATAAGTTCGCCGCCGCCAAGCTGTCCAAGTTTTCCGGCGAGTGTCATCCAAAGCGTTGCACCAAACCCAAAACCTGCAACTGCCAATCCTGTAATAAAGCCCTTCTTGTCGGGATACCAGCGCATGCCAACAGCAATAGGCACAACATATCCAAATCCCATCCCTGCGCCTCCAAGTACACCAACGAAAATGAGTGTTGTGATGTAGTTTTCAGCGCCTAATAAACCTGCAATAATGTATCCAAGCCCAAGTGAAATCCCACTAGCTATTGTTAATTTTTTTGGGCCATATTTGGGCATTAACCGGCCTGAAATAACCATTACGATGGCAAATACTGCCACACCTACCGAAAAGACAATCTGCGTTTGAGCTTTCGTCCATCCACCTTCAACCAATTCTCTTGTGAAAACCGACCAGGCATAAAGATTTCCAAGGGCAAGCTGAATTAATATCGCGCCTAATACAACAAGTCCTCTGTTTTTTGTTTTTAAATTTTTCATACATTCATTTTTAAAAAGATAAAAAAAAGACATCCCATTTTTGAGATGTCTTTTTTATGTTTAACGTTTTACAGCAACTTTTGCTCCCTGGATAATTTGTTCAACAACACCTGGGTCGAGTAGT
>CAIYZW010000284.1 GCA_903930725.1 uncultured Bacteroidota bacterium | reverse complement strand
TGCTCAAGGAGCAAATCTTTTACTTCTTCGAGGGTTTGTCCTTCGCGTGGGTAGCCGTAAAATCCCTGAATTCCGTAATCTTTTAAAAACTGGGCATAACTTCCTGCCCTTAAAACTTTTTGCTGCTGTACGAGGTCAAGATCAATGAGGCCGGCTTTGCTGTTGCTCAGGATATTATCAATAAGCGTGACATATTTCTGATCGTTGGAGTTGTCGCCATCAAAGCGAAAAGCCAACTGAACATTTTCCACATCCGGACCAAAAACCTCTTTTACAACATTGCCGGTAATAGGTTCTTCCTTTGGTAAAGTATTTTTCGGAAGTTCTTTTTTAGCCATAACTCCAAAAGTATTGTCAATCATTTTGATGGTTTCGTTAAAATCAATATCTCCCGAAATAGCTACAACCATATTATTTGGGACATAATAAGTATTTGCAAAGTTGTAAATGTTCACCATCGAGGGATTTTTAAGATGTTCGGCAAGACCAATTACATCGCGGCCGTATGGGTGTTTTGGAAAAAGACCCTTCATGAGCGCATTGTTTGCACGGCTGTCGTCCATATCCTGATACATGTTGTATTCTTCGTAAACCGTTTCGAGCTCGGTGTGAAACAGCCGAAGTACGATGTGGCCAAATCTTTCACTTTCGAGTTTTAACCATTTTTGAAGTTCGTTTTTTGGAACGTCGTTAATGTAAACTGTGTAGTCGTAGCTTGTGCCAGCATTGGTGTTTTTAGCGCCAATACCCGAAACCAATTTATCGTACTCGTTAGCCGCAACAAAAGTGGCTGCAATGGCCGACAGGCTGTCAATTTGTTTATAAATCGCCAACTTTTGGGCAGGATCGGTTGCATCCCTGTGTTTTTCGAATAAATCGGAGATTTGCTGAAGAACGGGTTCTTCTTTCTCCCAGTTTATTGTTCCAATTTTGTTGGTTCCTTTAAACATCATGTGCTCAAAATAGTGCGCAAGTCCGGTGGTTTCGATCGGATCGGAGGTAGAACCTGCAGCAACGCCAATCAAAGTCGCAATGCGGGGTTCGTCTTTGTTTACTGATAAAAACACCTTTAATCCATTTTTAAGCGTGTAAATTCTTCCCTGCAAAGGATCGTTTGTGACGATTTCGTAAGAAAAACCATTTTCGTCGGTTTTTGTCTCTGTTTTATACTTTTCGGATGAAGTACACGAGAAAAGTAATCCAAGCGAAATCGCCAGAAAAAGAAAAGCTAATTTTTTCATAGAAATTAATTTATGTTTTTGAATATTAGGCTTCAAAATTAATACTGTTAAGCATATCAGGAAATTAAATCATTACAAACTTGATAATTTATTCCTGCCTTCCTGAACCATCAATTAAAATCTGGTTTATTTAAGTTCCCAGGCAGTAATCCTGATTATCACAAATTTATTAAGGCCGCTCCTAAACAAAAATGAAATTAACACCAATCAGGTGAAATTCATACTTTTGCAAAAAACACGCTTTATGAAAAGGAACTACATTTTACTCATTACCGCAGTTTTATTAACGTTTGCAGCTTTTTCGCAGCATCCAAACGTGATGATCAGCAACACCAATTCGCCCGAAGAACCTTCCATCGCAGTTGATCCAAACAACACCCAACGGCTTGTTGCCGGAGCAAACATCAACAATTATTATTATTCGAACGATGGTGGTGTTACCTGGGAAATTGGTCAACTTT
>CAIYZW010000283.1 GCA_903930725.1 uncultured Bacteroidota bacterium | reverse complement strand
GTTTTTAAAGGATTACCTTCTCAATTTTATATTGGCCATTATCATTCATGGATTATCCTCGAAAACGAGATGCCGCCCGTGCTACAAATAATTATGAACGACGAAAACGGACTCCCGATGGCTTTCCGTCATCAAAAGTACGATCTTGTAGGCTTGTTGTTTCATCCCGAATCGGTGATGACTGAATTTGGGCACGAAATAATCCTGAACTGGCTTCTTTCCTAAGATTTTACAGCGATCGTTTCGATTTCGACCAACGCGCCAAGTGGCAATTTTACGACGCCATAAGCGGCTCTTGCCGGTGGATTTTCGGTATAAAAACTTCCATAAACCTCGTTCATGGCGGCAAAATCGGCCATATCTGCCAGCAGGCAGGTTGATTTTACAACATCAGAATAGCAGTAACCGGCTGCTGTGAGGATGGCACCAATGTTTTTCATTACCTGGGTGGTTTGTTCTTTAATGCCGCCTTCGACAAATTTTCCGGTGGCAGGGTCAATCGGGATTTGTCCCGAGATAAACAACATTCCGTTGGTTTCGATAGCCTGACTGTAAGGTCCAACAGCCTTTGGTGCATTTTCGGTGTGAATTACTTTTTTCATTTTTATGAGTTATTTGATTAAGAATTGTTTTAGTCAGCAGTTTGCAGTTTGCAGTTTGCAGTCGGCAGTTTGCAGTCGGCAGTTCGCAGTTTGCAGTTCGCAGTTTGCAGTTTGCAGTTCGTAGTCAGCAGTCGGCAGTCAGCTGTTTGCAGTTTGCAGTTTGCATTCGGCAAATAACTGATTACTTCCCACTGGCGGCTGGCCACTGCCCACTGCCTACTGGCCACTGCTCACTGTCCACTGCCTTACGCCTAAAATTAATATGAATCTCTAAAATCCTTCTTCCTGTCGTATTTTAAATCTTTTAAAATGCTTGCTTTTACGTTGATGCCGAAGTTCCAGCTTTTGCGTGGCCCCATGGGTACCCAGTGAAAGCGCATTTCCCAGCAATGCAAATCTCGCGAAATGTCAACCGAGGAATATGCAAACTTACCGGCATCAATATCATAATTTGCCGAAAAGCCGACTTTCCATTTTGGCGTGATGCTTACATCCGAAGTTATGTTGATGGTTTGAACTTTGGTGCGTTTATCGGTTACCGAATAATTAAGGTAACGCGGGTTGTTGGAAAACCGCAAAGAGTAGGCAATATTTAAACTCCATCCATTATTCCAGTCAATGTACTGATCAGGGTTGTCGAGTACATCACTGATTTCCTGCTCGGTATATGGTTTAAGAATGGGATCGTCGGGTTTTGGCTTTTGCTTTTCCTTATCCTTTCCCTTTTGGAAGTCCGACGATTTAATTCCGTAATTTAAGCTAAAACTCCAGGTTGTGTTTTCCATACGGAATAATTTTTTGTTTATTTCCCATTCAAATTTATTGTAGGCCCGGCCTAAAGAGTCCGTAGCGTAAGGGTTCCATGAACTCGAATAAGTAATATTAAGTTTTTTGAAAAGCACAGTTCGCCCACTCATCGAAAGTGATGACCAGTTAAGCGAATCTCTGGCCAGGTCGTAGGAGGTGTTGAGGCTGAAATTATCAACTAAAACCACTTTTTTGTAGCCTGTTATGGTATCTTTTTTTGAGCGCACTTTCATTTCGAGGTTGTTGGCCAGCGAAAAGGAAACCCTGCCCGACTTCCCATCAGGTGGTCCGCCATAAAGCGAGCCTTCAAAAATCGAATATTTTTTCATCGTTCCGAGGGTGTCAGCCTGGTAAGGTTGATAATATCCCCAAAATTCTGAACCGAAATCGGGATTGTAGCTAAACGAAACGCTTGGCGTAACAACGTGCCTGATTGCTACAACCGGGCCTTTTTTAAACTGATACATTCCGTAAATTCGGGTGCTTAAACTCGCAGATAGCGAATAATCGCGGGCTGCCACAAAGCCACTCACCGAATCGGTTTTTACATAACCTACAATGGTGTCGGTTGCAGTAAATAAGGAGTCATTAACCCAGTTTTTACGGATCGAGTATGGATACCATCTTTCGTTATAATTTGCCGATGGCGAAAGCGTGAAATATTTGAGGACTTTGAGCGACATACTCACCGGAATATTATGTTTGGCGCCATATCTGAAACCTTCTTCCCATCCGGGCGTAAACAACAATGTGTCTTTTGTAGTGATGCGGTTTTCGGCAGTTGTCGAATATTTTATATTGATGTTTTCGTACCATTTTAATTTCCCTACCGGCTTTTCCCGTCGTAGTGGAAAAAACTGTTTGGTCGAAAAGGTGAGGCTGGGAAGGGTCATGGTCACCGATCTGTCGAGGGTGTTTTGCGAATGTGAGGCATTGAGTGTGAGGAAATACTTGTTGTTCCAGTTGGTCTGATAGGCCACACTCGACTGAAAAGTATTGGCCAGATAAGCCTGATCGGTTGCCAGATTGTACTCGTTGTATTGCGAACTTACGATGTTAACACTTGCCGAAAACCGGCTGTTTGGACGGGCTTTTGGATCCTGACTGTGCGTCCATCTTATAGAAAAATCTTTTTTTACCTGTTTATCAGGTGCATCGCGGTCGCCAATGATGTTTTTGGCATAACTGAAATCGAAATTTCCATTAAACCGGTATTTCCGGTTGTAACGGAATGTTGGCCTCAGTGCCCAGCTACCGCTGGTGTAAATATCGCCGGTAACGGTTAAATCCATGTAATCGTTAATTCCCCAATAATAGCCACCACCCTGAAGGTAAAAACCCCTGTCGGCCGATCCTTCGCCAAAAGTTGGGATGCGGATACCGGATCGCTGGCCGCTTTTGTTGGGGAAAATTCCAAAAGGCAGGAACAAAGGCACTGGAACGCCTTCGATGACCATGTAGGCTGGCCCCGAAATTATCTTCTTGTTGGGAATTACCTGAGCTTTGGTGTAGCGAAATTCGAAATGCGGATGTTTTAATTCGCAGGTGGTGTACCAGCCGTCCTGGATATTAATGCGTTCATCGGGCATCCTTTTAATCCGGTTACCATAAAGATAACCGTCGCCATCCTTGGTAGTTACACTTTTGATAATGCCTTTTTTGGTGTCGAAATTATAGGTAAGTATTTCAGAATCGAAGCTTTGGCTGCCCTCGGCAAAAACCGGCTCGCCCACCATTTTTCCTAGCGAATCGGGAACGCCGCGGGCATAAGCCTGATTTTTTCCAAAATCAATTTCAACGTGGGCAGCTTTTAAACTTATCTCGCCATATTCGATTTCTGCATTTCCATCCAAAAAAACCTTCTTTGCTTTAATATCAAAGCGGATGGTGTCTTTTGCCTTGTAATTTACTTTGTTGTCGAGGCCAAATTTTTTAGGGTTTTTTTGCAGGCTATCTGGAACCTTCGATTGTAAAGCCAGGCTATCTTCCGGCAGGCTTATTAATGTATCATTTTTAAATTCATCAACAATCTGAGATGCATTCCGACCCTGATTTTCCTTAACATTCTGACCAGCAGCAACAGCATTTATTGTTAACAGGATGGCTAAAATAAGAATACCCGAAAAAGTATTTTTCGCATAAAAAATGGCCTTCCGGTGGAGCATATTATCGAGAGATTTTCGAATCAGGATTTCCAAGTTTTGTTAATAATTTCCTCCATGAGTAATCGTACTGCAAAGAAAACGAATTTGCCAACGCGATTTAATGCGTGTGATAATCATTTTCGTTTAATTTTGTGACACTTCTAAAAAGGAGCATTTAATAAAAAGGATCTTTCGGGTGATTTAATTTTGTTACAAACCATTTTCAGAATGATGAAACGCTGCATTTTGCAATTTCTTATTTTAATATTTTTCCTGATAGTTTACCTTAAAATGCCTGCACAAAACGGTAATGGTTTTAATAAAATCGTTATTGATGCCGGGCATGGTGGCTACGACAAAGGTGCAATAACCAAAAACGTGTTCGAAAAGAACCTTACGCTGGCCATTGCCTTCAAAACCGGCAGGTTAATCAGCGATAGCCTCCCGGATATTGAGGTGATTTACACACGTACCGACGATAGTTTTATCGAACTTCACAAAAGAGCCGCCATTGCCAACGACAGCGCTGCCGACCTTTTTATTTCGATTCACTGCAATTCGAACCTTTCGCCAAAACCCTTTGGCACCGAAACTTACGTGATGGGGCTGCATAAAACCTCCGAAAACCTGGAAGTTGCCAAAACCGAAAATGCGGCCATCCTGATGGAAGAAAATTACCTGAACCAATACGATGGTTTCGACCCTAATCTCGACGAAGATTACATTACTTTAAATATGTTCCAGAGTGCGCACCTGAGGCAAAGCCTCGATTTATCCAGAATTGTGCAGCATAAAATGACGGATGTGGCCGGAATGTACGACCGTGGTGTTAAACAAGCCGGATTCGTGGTTTTGTACCTCACCACCATGCCTGGAATATTAATCGAAACCGGGTTTTTGAGCAATCCCGCCGAGGAAAAATTCCTTCTCGATTCAAAAAATCAGGATAAAATTGCCCACGCCATTTTTTTAGCTGTTAAAGAATATCGTTCGTTAATCACAAAACCGGAAATATCCATTACCGAGCCTGTGGTTGCTGAGGTTGTGAAAGCGGAAATTATCCCCGAAAAGGTGTTCAGGATCGGGTTTGCATCAGTAAAAAAACTGATGCCTGCAAACTATCCCGGATTTGATGCGATGCCCGATGTACGCTATTTTTACATTAACCACCGTTATCTTTATACCTTTGGTTTTGCCAAAAGTTTTGATGATGCTTTGGCTATTTATAAAAAGGCGCTGAAGGATGATAAGATTGAACGAAAGTATCTGAAAAAAGCTGAAATTGTGTGTTTCGAGGGAAACCAGATAATTTCGCGGGAAAGCGTAAAAGCCTATTTGAAAAAAAAGAAATAGATTTGTAAAAAAATAATTATTGTGAAATTAACCCGGGAATTTAAAGTTGGTCTGCTTTTTTTAGCTGCGATTGCGCTGTTTATCTGGGGTTTCAATTTTTTAAAAGGAACCAGCCTTTTTACGAGCACCAGATATTTTTACGCAGTTTACGATAAAGTAGATGGTCTCGAACGATCGAATAAAGTTATGGTGAATGGCCTTCGCATCGGACAGGTGCAGGATATGGATTTTGTCGAAGGCTCTTCGAAAATTATTGTCGAACTATACATCAAAAGCGACATCAGAATCCCCAGGAATTCGGTTGCCAAAATATTTGGTACCGACCTGCTGGGCAGCAAGGCTGTTGAAATTGTGATGGGCGATTCGCCGCAACTTCTCGAAGATGGCGATACCCTGACCTCGACTTTGGAAAGCAGCCTTAAGGACCAGTTGAGCGAGCAGGTTGAGCCTTTAAAACGTAAAGCCATAGTTTTGATTAATTCGGTTGACTCGGTGATGGCGGTAATACAATCAATTTTTAGTGAAAATACACGCCAGAACTTAGCCAGCACCATCGAAAATATCCGCATTACGCTTATGAATGCCGAGAGCGTTTCTTCAAATATTGACACCATACTCAAAAGCGAAAAAAGTCGGATTAGTGCCATTATTACCCATCTCGAATCAATTTCGCACAACCTCGAAGGCAACAACAAAAAAATCAACAACATTATCACCAACTTTGAGACGTTGAGCGATTCGCTGGCCAGTTCCGATCTTTCAAAAACCGTTCGCGAAGCTGGTGTGGCCATCAATAATCTGAAAGAGATTTCCAATAAAATCAACCGTGGCGAAGGCACTATCGGCAAGCTTTTTACCAACGACAGCTTGTATTACAATCTCGAAAAATCATCATCTAATCTCGATAAACTACTCGAAGATATCAGGCTAAACCCGAAACGTTATGTTAAACTTTCACTTTTCTAAATCAGTTTTCCAACACGGTTTATTATCTTCACAGATGTTAAAATTGCATTTGATTTTGAAAAATAAATGGGGCTTCTGTTCTTGAACAATCGGCATTAAAATTGGGTTTAAAGGATGATAAGGGAAAGCAGTGGAAATAAGGCAACATAAACTTTAGGGAAATC
>CAIYZW010000282.1 GCA_903930725.1 uncultured Bacteroidota bacterium | reverse complement strand
GCTTTTCCATGATCAACCTGGCTTCTTCGGCTTTTTGGAGTTCTTTGAATATTTTTTTGATATAGAAGACACCAACGACAATGAGCACCGAAATTAAAATTCCGAGCCAATTATTGATGTTGATCACAAAATGGGACAACTCAAAATCCATGAATGGCAAAAACTCGATTAACCGCCTGATTGCCATGAATATAAAGCCTATTGACAACAAAATCCAGCTTACATTGAAGCGTGTAACTTTAATCAAACTGATTACTACGATGGTTGCAACTATCTGAAGAACAATAGAAATTATGAGTGCCGGGATGGTTAACATAACGTTGTATCGTTTGAAAAATCTTATTATAATTTAAAGCTTTTCAATCCGGATTCTTGCATCCACGGCGACCACGCGGTCAGCTTTTCCAAGCAATGGATTCAGGTCCATTTCGATGATTTCGGGGGCAGCCGTGACAAGTGCTGAAAGTCTGAAAATGATCTCAGCAAACATGGCTTCATTAATCCCTTCTTTGCCCCTCACACCCTGAATAATTTTATAGCTCTTTAAATTTCTGATCATCTGCAAAGCTTCATTAATCGAAAGTGGCGACAGTCCTGTGCTGACATCTTTAAGTACTTCGATAAAAATACCACCCATGCCGCAAAGTATGAGATGCCCGAATTTGGGTTCGTATTTGGCACCTGCAAAAAGCTCAATACCCGAAAGCATTGGTTGTAAAAGGATTGCGGTGGTGTCTTTTATTTTGATCATCCGTTCAAATTCACGAATCACTGTTTCCTGATCTTTTACATTCAAAACTACGCCGCCAACATCTGATTTATGAACTGGTCCCACAACTTTCATTACCACCGGGAAACCAAGTCTGTTGGCAGATTCAGCTGCTTCGGCGGCGGAAACAACCACAGCTTCACCCGCTCTTGGAATTCCAGCTGCATCGAGCAAACCCTGAACATCGGCAGGTGAAAGATAACCTGATACATTTGAATCAATAATTTTACGGATTGTTGGAATATCAATTTCAGGAAAATCAACGCTTTCGCTGGCAGGAGGTGGCGTATAGAAAACGCGGCATAATGCATTTCCAAGGGTGGCTTCATCCGGGAAATTAACCCGGCCTTTTGAAAGAAATTCGGCAACTTCTTCTTTTGCTGTCAGAATTGACGGTAAAACCGGGTAAACGGGCTTTTTGGCAGTTTTCATTTTTTCGTCCAAAACCTGGTACGCATCAAAAACTTTAACCAGGCCGGGAGTTCCAAAAATTACGACCATCCCATCAATTTCATCAAATTTATCCTCCACATAATCAATGATATTGCCAAGTTGTTCGGCTGTTCCGGTTGCCAGAAAATCGATGGGATTTGCGACTGAAGTCCCGGGGTAAAGTTTGGTGAGCAACTCATTTGCTGATTCACTTTTAATATGAGGAACCTTCAAACCACCGTTCGACAAAGCATCTGTAAGCATCACGGCTGGCCCGCCGGCATGTGTAACGATGGCGATATTCTGGCCTTTCAGTTTTGGATACATAAAAACCGAAGCAACCGAAATCAAATCTTCGCGCCCATAACAGCGTACAATCCCCGCTTTGCGAAAAAGTGCATCCACGGCACTGTCGGAGCTAGCCAGAGCACCTGTGTGTGAAGAAGCGGCGCGGCTCCCTGCTTCCGACGAACCGGCCTTGATGGCGGCAATCCTGCAACCTTTCCTGATTAAAGATGAAGCATGTTTCAGAAGCTTCTGAGGCTGATTAACCGTTTCGATATAAAGCAGTTTTATCCTTGAACTTGTCTCAGGATCAAAAGTTTCGTCGAAATATTGAAGGATTTCCTCTACACCCATTTGTGCGCTGTTTCCAACCGAAAAAACACTGTTAAAAGTTAAACCTTTCGGGATAGCAGATTCCATGATAAAAACTGCTGTGGCACCGGAACCTGAAATAAAATCAATTCCGGAAGGCTCAAGTTTTGGCGTTGGAAGCGTAAAAACCCCGTTATAATTGGGTGTCATCACACCGATGCAGTTTGGCCCGATGAGGGAACCACCAACTTCGTTAACTGTTTTCACCACCTCATTTTCGAGGATTTTGCCATCTGGGCTTTCTTCGCTAAAACCGGCCGAAAGAATAATAAATGCACGGGTTTCTTTTTCGTGGGCAAGCATTTTTACGGTTACGGGCACATATTTGGCTGCTATCGCGATGATTGCCAGATCAACTTTGGGCAAATCGGCAGGATTGATAAAACTCTTAATTCCCTGAACCAAGGTTTCTTTTGGGTTGGTTACAAAAAGATCGCCTTTGAAATTCCCATCTATCAGGTTTTTGAGGATTTTGCCACCAGGCTTGGTAATATCGTTGGAACCTCCAACAACAACAATGCTTTTTGGATCTATTAATGCTTTGGTTACCATGTATTTAAACTTGTGCTTTTAAATTCGGGAAATTTTAAGGAATATAAATATCTGAAAATATTTAAAAATCAAGTGTATGTTGTGGAAATCGAATCTGGCCAAAATCATGATAATAAAATCGAACCCTAAACTTTTGGATTCGATTTATGATCAAAAATGACCGGTTATAATTTTTTCCTGCAAAATCCACAAAAACGAAACCTGAATCAATGTTCATCTTTGACCAGAAGTACCAGAAATGCGGCAGCAATCATTGACACACCACCAAGCATGAGGGCATAAATTGCTTCTCCACCAAAAAGATCTCGTGTAAAAAATCCCAGGATACTTGCGGCAAGAATTTGTGGGATAACGATAAAGAAGTTGAAGATTCCCATGTAGGTTCCCATTTTATTGGCAGGAACAGCACCTGCAAGGATGGCATAAGGCATTGAGAGAATACTTGCCCATGCCAGTCCAACGCCTACCATCGAAATGAGTAACATATTTGGATTGCTGATGAAGTAAATCGAAATAAGCCCGATACCCCCGGCAATAAGAGCTATCATGTGCGTAACTTTACGGCTTGTGGCTTTTGCTATTACAGGCAGCATGAAAGCCACCAGCGCTGCAAAACCATTGTAAACTGCAAAGCAAACTCCGACCCAATCGGCACCTTCGTTAAATAATGCCGAAGTTGTATCGGAGGTGCCATAAACATGACTTGTAACGGCTGAGGTGGTGTAAATCCACATGGCAAATAACGCAAACCAGGAGAAGAATTGAACAACGGCTAATTGAGCCATGGTTTTTGGCATACGGTAAAGGTCGTACATAACAATTGCAATACCGTTTTCCTGTTTACCCGACCGAAACATGAAACCGGCAAGCAGTTGCATCACCCCATAAAAGGCAAGGCCAACCGAGAAAATGTACAATTCGCTGTTCCATTTTAGAAAATACAACAAAACAGAAAGTATTAAACCAGCTAAAAGAATGATTACTCCCCTTGTAAGAAAGCGGGAAGCCATTGCAACATCAGTATCGAGTTTTCGGGTAATTGCAGCAGCTTCGGTTTCAGAAGTCGAAAAGGAAGCTAATTCAGCAGGGGGGTATTCCCTGGTTCGTAAAACAGTCCAGAGTACAGCGCCAAAAAACGCGATTGCACCCAGATAAAAGTGAAGGGCGATTCGGTGATAAAAGGTTACCTGGATAACGAGCAGGCAAATCAGGATGCTTTTGAAAATGGATGGTTCAACACAGGTGATGCCGG
>CAIYZW010000281.1 GCA_903930725.1 uncultured Bacteroidota bacterium | reverse complement strand
GACCTCGACCTCGAAGATGCCGGATACAACGCAAAACTCATTGGTCACCTCAAATCGGCCGATTTTTTCCATGTCGATTCTTTTCCAACAGCCAAATTTGTAATCACCGAAGTTAAACCTGTCGATACCACTCAGATTAACCTCGAAAAAACAAAAGGCGAAGTTGTGCCAACACACACCATCACAGGTAATTTAACCATAAAAGGAACCACCAAAAGCATCACTTTTAATGCTATGGTAAATGCAGGTGGCGATAATTTTGAAGCACGGACAAACCAGTTTTTTATCGATCGCAGCGAATGGGCAGTAAAATATGGTTCGCGCAAATTCTTTGATGATCTCAAAGATAAATTCATCAACGATGAAATTGGAATTGGGATAAAGCTCGTTGCCACACCAAAAAGCAGCGAAACAGCCGAAGTAAAATAAATCAGGTTTTAACCAAAACTAAAAGGCTCTTTTATCTCAGGATGAAAGGGCTTTTTTTATCACTGGCCTGTCGCAAAAACCTGCATGGCTGTATTTCGATAACAGCCGGATAAGCCTGTGTTAATGGTCTGGTAAAAAAACCCAAAGGGCTTTAATTTCAATAAAGACCGGGAAACCGGTGATGATGATGGCGCGTATAATCAGACGTGATAGGGTTGAAAAAGTTCATGTTCAGCCTTTTCAGGACTGCAGGTTACAATACATCCTTTTCCCTGCGATGCGTACAGGTTATTCAAATTTAATTCTTTCATGATTTAAAATCCAGGTAGTTGTTGGATTCATTTCAAAAATTATAAAACCTTCACCTCCATTTAGGAAACGAGCGCCCCCATTTAGGAAACGAGCACCCCCATTTAGGAAACAAGCACCTCCATTTAGGAAACGAGCGCCCCCATTTAGGAAATGAGCGCCCCCATTTAGGAAACAAGCGCCCCCATTTAGGAAACAAGCACCCTGATTTAGGAAATGAGCACCCTGATTTAGGAAACTCGCGTCATGATTTTAAAACCCCGGTTCTTTTCTTTCTTACGCCTCATGCCTAACTCCTTACGCCTATCTCCTCTTGCCCAATTCCCCTTTAAAATCTTTGGGTAAGATTAAAATAAACCCGGTTATAGTTTGCATCCTTTTCGAAGGTGCCTTCGTAATTTACCGAGCAGTAAAGTTTTTTATACACTTTCCAGGTCAGGTCAATTTCGCCCATGTTTTGTACCAGCTTCGTTTCGGAAGTGGTGAACTTATAATCAACATATTTGAAACTGAGCCCTCCGGATAACTTCCCCGGAATAATGTCGCGGGTAATGCCGGCGCTGTAAATCCCACCGGATAAATAGCCGGTTTCGAGAATAGTTGCCGAAAGTGTAGCCGATGCATTTATAAAAGGAACGCGGTTAAAAGTAAGATAAGCATAATAATTTGTCGAGGGTGCAGGATCTTCTTTACGGTCGCGATAGCCCGCTTTCAATCCAACCGAAATATTCTTCGTTGGCCGAATATTAATTTGCGCCGAGTATCCATGAAGCGTGGTAGTTTCGAGCAAACGCTCAATAATATTTGTCGCAAAGGTTTCGTAATAAACTACGTTTTGCCTGGCACTGTAAGAAGCCGAAATTGATAACTGCTTTATTATTTTGTATCTTGCCGAGATGTATAGGTTTGAAAGCCGGGGTGAATTATTCTGACTAAAAGAGCTGTCCTGGTTCATCACCTTCTTGTAAAGATCAAATTCGACAGATCCAAAAAGGTATAAGTTCTTCACAAGCGCATTTGAATGTTGGAAATATGTAAACCTACGATCGGTTTTACCATTATTTTCCTGTTCGATAACAGCGACAGAACTTTGCATGTTTCCGTTTTTGGTGTTGTAGTCGTGCGAAAGGTAACCCCCAAACTGCAGGAGTTTGGCGTCGAAGCTATAATCGGTATAATTGGGTCGGGTTCCAGCAATTACCCCAAACGAAATGGTTTTGTATTTCTTGTCAAACTGCACACCATCAATGGCACCAACATTTGATATTTTGGGATTAATCTTTCGGCCCAGCCAAAGGCTTGTTTTATCGTTAAAGTCGTATTTGAGAGCCAGGCTGTATATTTTCAATCCGTTAAAAATGTTGCTTGTAATTTCGCTCCATTCCCCCTTTTTATGAACAAATGAAATATAAGTTTCGGCCGATAATTTCGAATTTCCGAGGTTTTTGGCATTCACTGAAAGGGTGTACCGCATCCTCAATGAATTATCAGATGGCGTATTGGAAAAATTTGAATACGCCGAAACCGATGCACGGCCACTGATTTCCTGTTTCAAAACTTTCTGTGCTGCCTTTTCGGATGGGATACTATCAGATTTTGCAATGGAGGTTGGGACTGGTACAGGCGCAATTACAGGAACGGGTTTTTCGATAGTTTCAATAGCTGGTTGTGCCACTTTTGTTGATGGTTTAGCAAATATCTTATCCGAAACAGTAAAGGTATGGTTGGCGATAGGATTGCAAACACACGAAATCGAAGATAAATTCATGACCTTTAATGCAGGAATCAGGCTTCCATCCTGTAAAAAAAACAGGGTGTCACCAACGGCTATATTTTCAGTTGAACCAAATTTGACATAAATACTTTGGGAGGAAATGTATGAAACACTTCCTTCAATTGGCTCAACAGGGGTTTGACCTTTGAGGATTAACCCAAAAAAAACTAAAACAAGTACTGTCGCTAAGTGTCTCATTATTCTTAATTTAATCTCGTATTAAATTTACTTTTCCGCCATTCCCGGTCGGATGACAATTTAAACAGGCAACGCTATTGTATTGATATCCGGAAACTCCGTTATGTTCCTGGTTCATTTCGCCTTGTGGATGGCAACTCGTTGTACAGGTAAATACAGCGTAGTTCGAAGGATTTGTGTGGCAATCCGAACAAGCATCCCATTCGCCATCGTGTTGTCCTGAATAAATCGGGAAATATTGTTGGTCATGATTGAAGGTTGATGGTTCCCAGGCATTCTGAGAATGGCAGTCTTCGCAAGCGGTTGGAAACTGAGCCGTTGAATGATTTGGATCATTAGTCTGGTTATAATCTCCCGAATGGCAGGCAAAACATGTATTTGGTGTGCTGTTGTAATTTCCGTTGTGGCAGGTAAAACAATCGTTGGCAATCGAAGCATGAGCACCCTGCAAAACATAATATTGGTTATGGATACCAAAGGTTGCCGGCTGCCAGTCCGGGTTTGTGGTATGGCAGGTTTCGCAGGCAGTTGGAATTGCAAGCGCACTATGGTTTGGGTTGGTTGACTGGTTGTAATTGTTGATATGACACCCGGAACATTGATTT
>CAIYZW010000280.1 GCA_903930725.1 uncultured Bacteroidota bacterium | reverse complement strand
GTGTAAGTTAAAACATCGCCAACAGTAATCGAATTAGAACCATCTGCATCAGCATTTGAAGTAAGAACCTTATCAACAGTAAGTTCAGAGATGATACATGAAAAAGGACTGCCGTTAAGGGTTAAAAATTTCTGAACAGGAATTGTTATCCCAACGGTATTTCCGGTGCTATGCTTAACAAGGGTTATTGTCGAATAAAACGGAAATCCGTAAAGATTTAAAGTACCACCGGAAGCGATAACTGAATCCTGGATGGTATTTTCGTCAGGATATGAATAACAAACCGAATGAAATACAGTTGGGACATTTGGCTGCAAATGCGTTATGCCATTAATCCCCGAAACCCGGTATTGGCCGGCTGTATTGTTATCGGTATCCCCGCCATTTTGCGTCAAACAAGCATTATCACTCGAATAGCTCATTACGGGAGGAGCAGGATATTCGGTCCAGATGTTGTATGAAGCAAATTCCCAATCCGGCTCGTTAATCGAAATAATCAAATCAAAACAAGCAATATTTGTTTGGCAGTCGGTTGCAAGCATGCAACCACCTCCGGATTGCTGGATGTCAATCGTGACTGTTTGTGCATTTGCAATGAAAAAAATCATCAAAAATGCAATGACGAGTAAAAATCTACTTTTCATAATTTTTATTTATTAATTGTTAAAATCTATATCTGTCTTATCAAATCTCATTCTCTTTGCCTCAAAACCTGATTCCGGTATTCTTAATATTATCATCCAGATACTGAATTTCAGATACATAGACACATTAAAACACGATATTTTAAAATGTTCTTTGCAAAAGGGCTATTATTTTTCCTGTTTAAGAATTTATTTCTAAAAAATTATCACTTCAAATTGTTCTGTTTTTGGATTATTCGACAATCACCTTCCGGATATTGTAGTAATTGGTCGAAATCACCCTCAGATAGTAAATTCCGGTCGGATATTCTGATAAATCAAAAACCCTGTTCGAAATCCCTTCTTTGTGTTTCATTTCGCCCGAAAAAAGGATTTGACCATTGGAATTGGTAAAAACTGTTTTCCCTTCGATAAGCACATCACCGCTCAATTTCAGATTGAGTTCGCCTTTGGTAGGATTGGGGAAAATATTAAGTTCGACGCCCGAAAGAAAATTGTTGATTGTTGTTCCGGATGAATTCATTTTAATATCCTTAACAAAAGAAATTCCATTCGACACGAAGTTTCCGTGCGAAGGCGAGTCTTCGCGATAAACCAATTCGAGGTTAAATTCTTCGCCCGATGAAGGTCTCCACATCCTGAAAGCAATTTCTTCGCTTTCGTTTAAACCATCTTTGGCTTCGGTGGTTTCGTCGTTGGCAAAAACCGGGACTGCAAAAGGATTATTGCCGTCTAAAACTTCCATCATCCCTGTACAAAGGCCATTCTGATCGAATGCTCCTACCAGGTCGCCTGTTTCGAAAACACCATGCGACGAAATATCAAAACAGAAAAGATGAGTATTGGGCGTTTTTACGATCGGATTCCATGGCGAAATTTGCTCGAAGTAAAAGTTATTATTTGTCGAAGCCTTGCTGCCTGAAGCCTCCGGGAAGGTGATGGTACATCCTTCCAGAACCTTGATGAGGTAAGCTTTTCCGGGGCGTAAGCTACCCAGGGTGTTGATGGAAAATGCAGGATAATACAATTGATATCCTGCAATTTCCTTCACAAGCACCAGTTTATTGCCAATGGCATTAAAAACATCTTCAACAGGCACATCCGACCTGCTTAAAACAGGAATGATGTTCCATCCTGCCGAAAGACTGATGCTACGGTTACTGGCCTGTGTTCCACAAATATCAAGCGAAAAATCATCTGTAACCTTGATAACGTATCCCGACTGATAATTCCAGTTGTTGATGGTGTTGATGCTATGTTCGGGAAAATAAATTCCGCCATTAAGATTATACATCAAAACCAGATTACTGACTACCGGCGACATCATGTCGGCAATGGCAGGTTCGGTTGGTTGCAACCATGCCGAAATACCGCTCCACCCCTGAAAAACATCAATAATCTGATTGTTTTTGAGTTCGATGCCTATTGATGCTGTCGAAGTTAAAGCCAAAGCCGATGTTAGGCCGGTGACAGTATTCACCAGCGTAATTGTTGATTCAAACGGGAAACCATACAGCAACGCGGGGCCTCCGGCACGGATCAACGAATCGAGAATCAGATTTCCGTCGGTGTATTCAAAACAAATGCTGTGAAGGGTTACCGGAATATTTGGGCTAAGAAGGGCAGATCCGTTTACACCCGAAACCCGGTACTTCCCTTCGATATTGTCATCGGTATCGCCGCCATTTTGAATCAAACAGGCATTATCGCTGTTATAGGTCAAAAGTGGTGGCGCAGGATATTGTAGCCAGATGTTGTATGATCTTATTGCCCAGTTTGGCTCGGCAATCTGAATAAAAACATCATAGCACAGGGTGTTATCATCGCAACTGCTTTGAAGCAGGCAATCGCCTGCTGATTCCTTAATACCAATACTGAAGGTCTGAGCCTTTAATCCTACCCAAGCGAAGGTTAGGATAATTAAGATTACTTTGGTTTTCATGATATTTCGTTTTTACTATTATCTTGGAATAAAGTTGATTTTTCCGTTATTGTTAATCCACAAATCATCGTCAAGTGAGTTGGCATCGAGATTTAAGTCATAATCTCCGTCAATGTACTGGAATACTTTACCATTGTCGCTTGACCAGATATGATAATCGAGGCTGTTTACATCGAACTGGCTTGAGCCATTATATTGCTGGTCACCATTTCCGCCAAACATCACCCAGTACGACCCGATTTTCTTTTGGCCAACTTCCTGAGGTATTGGCGTACCAAGTCTCCACGAATCGGCTGTGGTAAAGTCGTAACCAAGCACTGTTCCACCGTTCATCTTCGAAACTTTACTCATTACCATCAGGTGGTTGCGGTGCTCGACAAGGATATAATACTTGTCAACGCCAGCGGTGCGGAAGCAAGGACATTCGAGTTCGATCTGACCATTTTTATAAATAAGACCAACACATCTGAAAATCTCGCTTGAAGCCAGCGAATCGCCCTGCCGCACCGAAACAAGCACCCAATCAACAACATTTGCTGGATATGGCTTTGTAGCAGAAGGATTAACCGAAAGGTCGCCATAATTGGTTCCCGAAACATCGGTATAATTCCATGGAGCAATATTGTAGGGCTGACCTGCTGGTGTTGGTGTTACCGATGGAAGTGGCTTTTCGCCAGGTAATATTCCGAAATTATTAATCTGGGTACTCATCAACCCGGTGAGCGGATTAAATGCCCCTTGCAGGAATGCCTTAACATTGATTGAGTAACAAATGTAAGTCACCGTTACGTTTGCAATATTGGAGGTTAAGCCTGTCGAAATTTCGGTAATGGTGTAGGTTATCGGTGAAGGATCATCAAGGAAACCTGCATCCGGGTTGAACGTCAGTTCTCCGGTGGTTGGATTGTAAGTCCAGACACCTTCGCCAGCTACTGTTAATACCTGTTGTACGCCTGGAGTAACCGGATCGAGGTCAACAATCACATCCGCCGGAGCTGGTGTGGTGGTTTTATCGCCAAGCAAGTCGTTGGTCAGGATATTCAATACAGCATTTTGGCCAGGAATATGGCCTGATGAACTGTTGTCGTTGGCAACCGGTGGAACCTGAACAACCACTTCGGCATTGTCGGTATTATTTCCTGGATTAGGATCAGCAGTTGAGGATGAAACAGTTGCAACATTGTTTATGATGCATGAAAAATCGCAGTCAACTGTTGCAACGATTGTTATTGTTTCGATAGCCCCAACAGCCAGCGGACCGATTGTCCAGTTTGGTGCAGTCCATGTTCCCGTTGATGAATTAGCACTTACAAAAACAATGTTTGGAGGAAGAATATCCTGTAATGAAACATTTTGTGCATCATCCGGACCATTATTCGTCACCTTGATAGTGTAGGTTATATTTTCACCCGGAGCCGTCGGACTTGGAGTTGCGGTTTTATCAACTGCAATGTCAGCCTGAGGACTGTTAATTATTTGCACTTCATCCCAGTCGGCTGCGCAAGGCAGATTAGTAATTGTCCATCTGAACGTGTAAGTGCCACTTACCAATCCATTAATCTCAGTATCTGGTTCTGTTGGATCAACAATATTGGCGATAGTTGGTCCGCTTATCTGAGTCCAGTAGCCTGAACCAGGTCTTGGATCATTAGACCCCATATTTACGGATGCCTGACCATCCACAAATTGATCAGGACCTGCATCGGCAGTAACCTGAGAAATAATGAACAGTGTTCTGGAATCGGATGCATCGGTGCAAGGATCTTCGGAATATGCATTTAATGTAAGAATGATGCTTCCATCGGTAACATCAGCTAAAGATGGGGTATAGACAGGATGTAAAGCTGTTGGATTATCGAATGTTCCATTGCCATCAGTTGTCCATAACAGTGAAGTATAATCACTTGCCGTTGAGCAGCATAATCCGAAAGTTTTACCTTCACAGATGGTTGCATCAGGTCCTGCGGCTACTCTTGCTGGTTTCCAGATCGAAAGAACCATAAAGTCGCTGATATTTGGACAATCCCCAATAATAGTAGTTGTAAGTGTAAGTTGTATTTGTGCATCCTCAATGTCTTCCTGGCTTGGCGTATAGATTGCTCCCAGGTCGGTAGCATCATCAAATGTACCTGTTCCGCTGGTTGTCCATAATACAGTTCCGTTTGAAGAACCATCCAAGGTGTAACTTCCTTCGGTTGAACAAATAACAACATCGGCATTTGCATCAACCTCCGGAGCAACCAGATAGTTCAACGTTAACACGTCGGTGGTGACCGGACAGCTGCCTACAGGCGTGGCTGTCAGTGTTAGTGTGACTACGGCTACTTCGTCGGTGCCGGGCGTATAGGTCGGTGCCAAAGTGGTTTCACCACTCAGGGTGCCGGTGCCGT
>CAIYZW010000279.1 GCA_903930725.1 uncultured Bacteroidota bacterium | reverse complement strand
TGATTCCAGCCGGAATTGGCAATACTTCGGTGCAATGCTGGTCGGAGGGTGAGTGCAACAAGAAGTTATCGGAAACCTTGGAATGGATTTCGAGAGACAGGATCAAAGTTACCCATATCATCTGGCATCAGGGCGAAAGCGACAACCTCGAAAACACTTCCAAAGAATTATATAAATCGAGGTTGAAGAAAATTTACAAGCAAATCAGGGACTCCGGTATTCAGGCTGATTTTTATGTTTGTGTTGCGAGTTATCATCCTGGTATGATTGGGGTAAAGGAAAATGGCAACGATGCAATCATCAGGCAGGCTCAGGTTGAATTTGTTAACGAAACACCAGGAACAAAACCAGGACCCGACACCGACCTTTTCAATCTTGCATCAGACCGGCACGATGGCGTGCATTTTTCAAGAAATGGGCTGGATAAATTTGCAAGGGAATTGTTTTTAAAAATCACCAGCAAACCACGAAGTAAGCCATGATGTTTTTAAATAAAAAGGAATCTCTTTCGGGTTTACCGCTTGCCCTGATGGTTTTGATGTCAATTCAAAACTTTGGACAAAATTCTATTTATGATCCTAACCTGGAACATGAAATAATATCCGACTCATCAGGCATTTATACAGCCAATGCCAGTTTTTCGCCCGAAAATCTCTATCAGAAAAACCTTTGGCAGGGAGATTGGATTTGGCTGGATAAATCCATGTTTAAAGGTTTTCAGAACACTTCCAGCGAATGGATAAAAAAGTCGCCGGAGAAGAAACAATACAAAGCCCTTTTCAGGAAAAGCTTTACAATCGAAGAAGCGCCTTCCGAAGCCATTTTGAGTATCACGGGCGATGTTTCGTACAGGTTGTTTGTAAACGGAACTTATGTTTGCGATGGTCCTCCCAACATTGGAAGCGATTATTTTGACTCCGCAGCCCCGGAACACTGGTTTTTCAACTCACACAACATCACCAAATATATTGCTGCTGGCAACAATGTTCTTGCGGCAGAAGTTTATGGCCATGCCCGTGAAATCTCAGAAACCACCTCCGGAAAGGGAAAATTCATCTGCAATCTGGAAACAGAATTTGGGGAATACATTGTTGGCAGCGATACTACCTGGAAATGCGCCATCGACACAGCATTGAAGATTGTGAGCAACGATTTTTATTATGATGCAAATCGGGAAATTAGAGATTGGACAAGCCCGGATTTTGATGATCACAGTTGGGCAACTGCTGATGTTACCGATACCATAAAACAAGGTTTTCTTTTTCGAAGCAAAATACCGCTGACATTCAGAAAACCGGTTCAAGCTGTGGCCATCAAAGTTATTAATGAACAAAACAATAGAGAAGGTGATACTTTTAATATCACCAATAAAACTATTTTTCAGGATTGTTTTACGCTTGATTATGGTAAAAACATGACGGGATATTACAAATTTGTTGTTCAGGCCAACCGACACGACACGATGAGGATTATCCCTTATGAAAAGTCAATTAAATCGCCAAACAGAGCGCTGACCTTTGTG
>CAIYZW010000278.1 GCA_903930725.1 uncultured Bacteroidota bacterium | reverse complement strand
TATGCAGGTTGAGTGTTCATATTATTATCTCCAACAAAAACATCTATAGTTACAGCACAAGGATTCCAACTTGGGATATCCGAAGTGATAATATCATCAAAACTATCATTATTAACATCTGCAATCTTTATTGCAGTACAACCCAAAACAGTGCTGCCATTTCTACTGAACGTAACATCGGGTGTTGCATCAAAACCGCTGCCCCCGTAATAACAATAAATTCTACCTTCATAGTAGCCTCCATCATGCAAAGCGCCAATTAACAAATCGTTAATGCCATCTTGATTAAAATCACCTTTTTCCATAGTATGTGTAAAACTACCATGATTACTTTGTCCGTCAATAATTAGCTTTTCAGTGATATCAATCCCTGAACCATCAGTTTTTCCAAAAAAACAAACCGCATACCCTTGTGAGAAATTACTTTGCCGATTGTAACTTTCGTAACCTACTACCAGGTCGTTATTCCCATCATTGTTAAAATCACCTACCATTAATTGCCCGTATGGATTCACATCGTTAATTACACGCAGTCCATCAATAATTTGTGATGGACTGGTTGATACACCATTTGCCGAGCCAAAATAAATATAAACTTTGCCAATTTTTTCGCCCGCCAAGTTTTTTCCACCAGGTGCATAAACTATCAAATCCTCATACGCATCACTGTTTACTTTACAAGCTAATATTGTTTTTACCTGAAAAGCACCCCCCATCAAAGGCAAACCGAAATTTGCTGATGAATCCTCTGCAGCCAGATGCAGGATTTTTTCAGGAATTGTAAATTCTACAGTTTGACTTTTTAGTAAACCACCGAATAGAATGCTGATTAGCGCCAGAATGATTGTAAAAGAATTTTTCATACCAATAATTTTAAATATTTAACAACAAATTTAGATTTGACACATCACTTAACTTGTAAATGATGGCCTCAAAAATACCTTGCTATTTCTTTGTTTTTACCCGCCCCCTGACTTATTTGACGAAGCCCTGCATTTTAACACTTGAATGACCTGTTTCAGCCAACGAAACATTGTTGAAGGTTTTTAAAAATGGGATGAATAGGAAGTGTTTATGGGCTTTTAAGTCAGGTTTTACCACAAAAAGCACAGGAGAAAAATGTTTTCTTAGCAAACCCAGCAAAAGTTAAACGTTGGTTATTCAAAATTAACTCATCCTCAAATCCAACAATTTAAGCCTGTCGCCGGATATTTTGAGGGTTTTTGAAAAGCTGTTCCGATTAATAATGCAGGTTTTGGTTTTACGGCTTACCGATTCCAGATAATCGAGGTTGATGATGTGGGAACGGCTGATGCGGAAAAACGTTTTTGATGGCAGAGCTTCTTCAATGAGGCCAAGATTCAGGCAAACAGTTTCGTCTTTATTCGTTTCATAAACCAAACGGGTATAGCTGGATTCGGCTTCGAGATAGAGGATGTCGGCAGGATTAACCAACAAAAATCCATTCCGTATGTTTAGGCGTATTTTTCCAAAGTTGTTGATGTACGAAAACAGAGAATCGAGTTTAGAAGTGATAAGGTTTTTAGGTCTTTCAGCGCTTAATCTCTGGAGTAATTCATTAATCATTTCCTCATTTACTGGCTTTAACAAATAGTCGAAAGCTGAAACTTTAAATGCATCAATGGCAAATTTATTATAGGCAGTAACAAATACGATGTCGGTGTTTATTTTAAGGTCAGAAATTTCGCGGGCAAATTCGAGTCCGCTTTTTTTCCGGCATTTCGATATCCAGAAAAACTATGTCTGGCTTTTGGGTTCCGATCAGTTTTAAAGCTTCTGTAAGATTTTCGGTGTCGCCAATAATCTGAACCTGATTAAATTCAGCCAAAATTACCCGAAGTGCATTTCTCGCATCGGCTTCGTCGTCAACAATCAAAACTTTCAGGAGATCGTTCATTTAATATTTTATTCATTCGACATTTAAAATTCAATCTCTTTTTTTTAACACTGTCAGGGTTTTCAACCGCTGCCAGGTTAAACCCTTCAATTTCAAATTTCAAACCTCATACTCAACGGAATATTAATAATCACCTTAGTTCCGCAGGCTTCCGAGTTTTCGTCTTCCAAATCGGCGATTTCAAAAGTAATTTTTTCCTGGTTCTGTTCGTTAAACACTTCAAAATATTGCTTCATAATTTTCATGCCTTTCCCAGTGGATTTGGTTTTGCTTTCAGCAGCTTTTTTCCGGCCAATACCGTTATCTTCAACACAAATAGTCAGGAATCCATCCGTCTCATTTATCACGATGGTAAGTTTTCCCTGTTTTTCGAGGGGAAATAATCCGTGTTTAACCGCATTTTCGGCATACGTTTGAATGATCATTTTTGGAATCAACATCGTTGTATCCATCTCATTATCAATTTCAATTGAAAAATCAAACCGGTTTTTGTATCTGAACCTTTGTAACTCCAGATAGTCTTTCACAAACTCTATTTCATTTTCAAGCGAGCGTGTTATCTTATCGGAACTGTCTAAAATATTCCTTATCAAAACCGAGAAGCGCGCCAGAAAACTGTTGGCTTTAATCCGGTCTTCGGTCATAATTACTGAACTAATCGAATTAAGCACATTAAACGTAAAGTGCGGGTCCATCTGGTTTTGCAGCGACAATAGCCGCAATCCGGTAAGTCGTTTTTCTCTTTCCGATTCAAATTGCAGGCGGTTGCGGCGGCGGTTGGTGTAATAAACGGATAAAAAAACGGTAAGGCCAACCAAAATTATGAGCGAAATTATCAGGAAAGCCATAGTTTGCCACCAGGCAGGGCGGATTGTGATTTGTAAATTTACCGGCTTGTCAGTGAAAACTCCATCGAAGTTGGAAGATTTGAGCAGTAATGTGTAATTTCCAGGTTTGAGGTTGGTATAAACTGCGCTTCGTTCGGCCGTTGGTGTTGACCAGTTTTTATCATTGCCTTCCAGGAACCACATAAATTTTACCTTCTCAGGAAAACGAAGGCTGGTAGCGCCAAAGCCGATTTTGAGGTTGTTTTGTTGCCACGATAATGAAATGCCGGGATTGGTTTCAAAACCAGATTTTTGAGGAATCCATTGCATGCTGTCATTCAGGATTTCGAATGATTTGAAAAAGGTGTGCGGTTTAACCCTGTTTGCAGACAGCTTTTTTGGATCAAACCTGACTACGCGGTCGGAGGTTGCAATCCAATAATTACCTTTCGAATCGCGGGTGATGCAATTTTGGGCCACTTCGATGCCGTGAAACCCATTTGTTTTATCGAAAAACGCTATTTTTTCTTCGCCATTTTCGGCATAAGCCTTAATATTTACAATACCCAAACCATTGATAGCTCCAACAATCAGCGAATCGGTGCCCAATGGAGCCAGTGAAGTAACTGTTGATGGGAAAATTTTTCCACCAACCTGCCGGAAGGATTTGCCGCGAATTGCGTATAAACCTTGTTCGTTGCCAACCCAGAGTGTACCATGTAAATCGCGGTACTGGCAAATAGCGCCCAGGTTAAAATCACATTCTTCATTGGGCAGCACCGAATATTTTTCCCCGTCCACAATCGTCATTCCCCTAAAATAGCCGCACCAATAGCGGTTTTTATCATCCATCGAAAGCGAAACAATTGAAAGTGCATTTTTAGGTTTTGCAACTTCAAGCAATTTGATGTTTCCATCTGGCGATTTTATAATTAATTTTCCACCACTTGAGCCGAATAATACATTATGAGCTACTGTTTCCTCATAGATGATCAATATTCCGTCATTAAAATATTCAGGTGGTAAATATTGCGTGAAATTACTGCCATTATAACAAATAATTCCACCAAGATCTGTCGAAAAAAGAGCATCGTTTCCTTTAGTTAATAATCCTCCGGGTAAAACAGTTTGTGTGTATTTTGAAAAAAACGGGAACCCATAGCGTTTAAAATTAGGGCTATCGTACATCACCAAACCCTCATTGTATCCTCCAAACCACATGTTGCCGTGCTTGTCTTCCACAATTGACCAGACATTTTTTGGCATTCCGTTTTTTTCTGGCAAATAGTTGATGAATGCAGTGGATTCAAGAGAAAATAAACCATCACCACCCTCCCCACCAATCCACAGCATTCCTTCTTTATCAATCAAAAGCCTGGAGTTTCCAACAAATTCCTTTAAATTGGTTACCAATTCATTGCCATCGAAATAATTAAGATGGAAGCGGTCATTTGTAAAATAAATCCCTCCTTTATCGTCAACTTC